>NZ_JBHUAL010000139.1:0-26364 GCF_042789775.1 Kitasatospora sp. NPDC056800
GGGAGCACCCGGCCGACGCGTGTCCGCGGGCGGCCGTACGGCTCGCGGCCCGCTGGTTACCTGGGGGACCGGCCGGCGCCGGAGGCGAGCTCCTTGGCCGCTTCGGTGAGGTCCTTGGCGGTGTCGATGGCCCGCCAGTACACGCCCTGCGGCAGCTGGTAGCCCGCCAGCCGCTTGCCGCGGGCGAGCTGGGGGAAGGTGGTGCGCTCGTGGTCGCCCACGTCCGGCAGCAGCTCGGCGAACTCGGGGCTGAACACGTACAGGCCGGCGTTGATCAGGAAGGGCGAGGGCGGCGCCTCGATGAAGTCCAGCACGTTGCCGAACTGGTCAGTCTCCACCGCGCCCCAGGGGATCCGCGGCCGGGCCAGGGCGAGCGTCGCGACGGCGTCCCGCTCGTGGTGGAAGGCGGCCATCTCGCGCAGGCTGAACCGGGTCCAGATGTCGCCGTTGGTGGCGTACCAGGGCTCGTCCGGGCGGGGCAGCGCCTTGGCCGCGTACTTGAGCCCGCCGCCGCGCCCGAGCGGCTCCGCCTCGACCACCGTGCGCACCCGCAGCGGCAGGTCCGCCTTGTCCAGCCACTCCTCCAGCACGTCGGCGAGGTGCCCGCAGGAGACCACGACGTCGGTGACGCCCTCCTCGGCCAGCCAGGCCAGCTGGTGGCCGAGGATCGGCGTGCCCGTCCCCGGGATCTCGACCAGCGGCTTCGGGCGGTCGTCCGTGTAGGGGCGCAGCCGGGAGCCCTGGCCGCCGGCCAGGATGACGGCCTGGGTGACGGGCGTCGTGGTCGGCCGCGGCGGGTGGGGCTGCGGGGGCCGGGCGGACGGGAAGTCGGCGGTGGGGCCGGAGTCAGCGGTCATGCCTGAACAATAAGGCGGCGGACGGGGGCGTCCGCCGCCTCGGGGGCCTGCCTCGGCCCCCTTGCCTTCCCTTGCGTTCCCGGCCGCCTCAGCCGACGACGCCGGCCGCGAACGCGCCGTCGCAGACCGGGCGGGCGAAGGTGCGGGCCCGCTGGACGTCGCCCTGGTACTTGCGCACCGCGGCCTTGCCCAACTCGGTGGCCAGCGAGGTGCAGTACGGCGTCAGCGAGGGCTGCTCGCGCATCGAGCGCTCCAGCAGGTCCAGCGCGGCGGAGGGGTTCTTCGCCCGCAGCTCGTCCAGCAGCACCACCCGCAGCGACTCCTGCGGGGCGAGCCCGTCCGAGGCCTTGGCCACGGCGCCGGCCGCGTTGTTGGAGCGTCCGATCCCGGCGCCGTCGCCGCTGGACGCCGCCACGACCTGCTGGTCGAGCCCGGTCGGCGGGGCCCACGGGACCCTGGTCACGGCGAGGGTGCCGGTGGTCACCAGGACGACCGGCAGGGTCAGGGCGACGGTCTGGCCGATACGGCGCAACAGCTGCTTCACCCTCAGGAGAGTAGCGGTGGGTACGGGCCGGATCGCCCTCCGTTACCCCATCGAGTGACACGGTGTCCGGGTTTGTCCCCTTGCTGTGTTGACGCGGGGGCGTCCGGACGGGGTCGAAGGGGCGGGGGTACGGACGGAGCCCGCCGGACCACGAGGGTCCGACGGGCTCCGGGTGCCGCGCTGGTCGCGGCTGTCGCGCGGGGTCGCGTCAGTTGCTCAGGCGCAGGCCGGAGCTGGTGGAGAAGACGTGGGTCTCGTTGGCGATCGGCACGACGTGGACGGTCTCGCCGCGGGCCGGGATCTGGCGGCCGGGCACGCGGACGACCAGGTCGTGGTCCTCGCCGCCGATCTGGGTGGTGCCGTAGACGAAGCCGTCCGAGCCGAGCTCCTCGACCACGTTCACGGTCACCGCGACGCCCTCGATGCCGCCCGCCGGGACGATCTCGAAGTGCTCCGGGCGGACACCGACGGTCACCGTCTTGTCGGTGCCGGCGCCGGCCAGGTCCTCGCGGGAGATGTTGACGACCGAGCCGCCGAACTTCACGCCGCCGTCCACCAGCGGCACCTCGACCAGGTTCATGGCCGGCGAGCCGATGAAGCCGGCCACGAAGAGGTTCGCGGGCTTGTCGTACATGTTGCGCGGGGTGTCGACCTGCTGGAGCAGACCGTCCTTGAGCACCGCGACCCGGTCGCCCATGGTGAGCGCCTCGGTCTGGTCGTGGGTGACGTACACCGTGGTGATGCCCAGGCGGCGCTGGAGGCCGGCGATCTGGGTACGGGTCGAGACGCGGAGCTTGGCGTCCAGGTTCGACAGCGGCTCGTCCATCAGGAAGACCTGCGGCTGGCGGACGATCGCGCGGCCCATCGCGACGCGCTGGCGCTGACCGCCGGAGAGCGCCTTCGGCTTGCGGTCCAGCAGCGTGGTGAGGTCGAGGATCTTCGCGGCCTCCTCGACCTTGGTGCGGATCTCCGCCTTGTTCACGCCGGCGATCTTGAGCGCGAAGCCCATGTTGTCGGCGACGGTCATGTGCGGGTACAGCGCGTAGTTCTGGAACACCATGGCGATGTCCCGGTCCTTCGGCGGCAGGTGGGTGACGTCGCGGTCGCCGATCCGGATCGCACCGGCGTTGACGTCCTCCAGACCGGCCAGCATGCGCAGGCTGGTCGACTTGCCGCAGCCCGAGGGGCCGACCAGCACGAGGAACTCGCCGTCCGCGATCTCCAGGTCCAGCGCGTCCACCGAGGGCTTGTCCGCCCCGGGGTACACGCGGGTCGCCTTGTCGTACGTGACAGAAGCCATGGTTGTTTGTCTCCTTCACCGGCAGGAACGTGCCGGACGATCCGAGTAAAGGGGGTCTGTTCTGCTCCGCCGGCCCACCAGTGGTCTGAACCACTGCCACGAACCGGCTCCCGGCGACGCTACCTGCGCGTCCGCCGCTTGTCAGCCCCCACCCGACCCGATTTCGGCATCGGTTCCATCACGCCCACCCATCCCACCAACCCCCGGATATACCCCCATCCCGTCACCCGGGCCCGGTAGACTGCCCCCCGGTGCCGCCGTGATCCATCGCGGACGGCCACCGTGCCTCCTTAGCTCAGCTGGCCAGAGCACCGCTCTTGTAAAGCGGGGGTCGTCGGTTCGAACCCGACAGGGGGCTCGTCGTACGGAGGGCCAGTTCGCCGGGGTGATCCGGGAGAGCTGGCCCTTCGTCGTTGCTGCGGTCCTGCTCGGGCTGTGCCACGGGCGTGCCAGAAGCGTCCGGTGTGCCGGACGTCGTGGAAGTGGATGTCCGGGGAGACACCGGCCTTGGCCTCGGCGGCTCCTGGAGAACCCGGGTGCGGCGAAGCTGCCCGATCGAGGAGGGAACCACCCGCTCAGCCCGAAGTGTGCCGGCGGCGCTCGGCACTGTCGACCTTGGCCCGGACGGGACATCCGCCGAAACAGCGCCGCCGCCCGGTGTACAGCCGTAGGCTTCGCACAAACTTCGTGATCATCCTCAGGGGGGCCTGCATGAGTGACTACGTTGACCACGCCAACGCTGCCCGCGCGTACCTGGACCGGCTGCCAAAGCATGTGTCACCCGATGCTCTCGTCGGAGCCGCGAAGATCGAGGCGTACCTCGCGTTCGCCGCCATCCTCGCGCGCCATCTTGAAGCCCCGGCCGACAGGTCCCGTCCGGCCCAGTAGCGGGGGTCGTCGGTTCGAACCCGGCAGGGGGCTCCGCGCAGAACGGGAAGGGCCGGTCCGACGGGTTGTCGGGCCGGCCCTTCCGTCGTGTCCGGGGTCAGTTCGGGGGGAGGGTGAGGGTGGCGAGGGCGCCGCCGGCGGGGTGGTTGGCGAAGGTCAGGGTGGCGCCGATGACGCGGGCGTGGCCGGTGGCGATGGTGAGGCCGAGGCCGTGGCCGCGGCCGCGTTCGGGGGCGTTGGTGCGGAAGCGCTGCGGGCCGTGGCGGAGGAGGTCCTCGGGGTAGCCGGGGCCGTGGTCGCGGACGGTGATCCGCGGGCCGTCGACGTGCAGGTGGACCGGGCCGGTGCCGTGGCGGTGGGCGTTGAGGATGAGGTTGCCGAGGATGCGGTCCAGTCGGCGCAGGTCGGTGCGGACCTGCCGGTCGGCGGTGATCTCGACGGTGACGTCCAGGCCGGTGAGGGTGACGGTGCGGCGGGCCGCGCGCTCCAGGGGGACGGCGGAGAGGTCGGGGGACTCGGCGTCGGCGTCCAGGCGGGAGACCTCCAGCAGGTCCTCGACCAGGCCGCGCAGTGCCTGGACCCGGTTCTGCACGAGCTGGGTGGGGCGGCCGGGCGGCAGGAGTTCGGCGGCGGTGACGAGGCCCGTGAGCGGGGTGCGCAGTTCGTGGGCGACGTCCGCGGTGAAGCGCTGCTCGTCCTCCAGCCGGCGGTGCAGGGTGCGGGACATCAGGTCGACGGCGGCGGCGAGGTCGGCGACCTCGTCCTTGCCGTCGACGAGTTCGCCGATCCGGGTGTCCGTCCCGCCGGCCGCGATGCCGCGGGCGGCGGTGGCCGCGGTGCGCAGCCGGCGGCTGATCCGGTCGGCGACGAGCACGCCGGCCAGCACGGTGGTGAAGACCGCGGCGACGACGGTGAGCAGGATGATCCGGTCCAGGTCGGCGATGGCCTGGCGGTCCTGGGTGAAGTCCACCCGGACGGACACCACCCCGTCCGGCACCGGGCCGGCCGCCCACATCGACTCGCCGGTGCCGTCGGCGACGAGCAGCGAGCCGTGCCGGTCGCCGGCGGCGAGGGCGCGCAGCCGCTCGGGCAGCGCCGGGTCGTTCAGGACGGCGCCCCGGCCGACCGCCTTCCCGCCGCCGCGCTCGTAGTCGTTCAAGGCGGAGTCGAGGGTGGCGAGCGAGGAGGAGCGGGCCTGGTCGACGTGCTGGCGGATCATCGCCTGGTGGACCAGCAGGCCGACGGCCACCGCGACCAGGACGGCGATGGCGGCGACGGCGGCGGCGATCTGGCGGCGCAGGGTCATGCCGGGCGCCGCAGCTTGTAGCCGAAGCCGCGGACGGTCTCGATCCGGCCGGAGCCGATCTTGGCGCGCAGCCGCTGCACGTGGACGTCCACGACCCGGGTGTCGGCGCCCCACTCGTAGTCCCAGACGCGTTCGAGCAGGGTGGAGCGCTCCAGCACGATCCCGGGCGCGGCGCTGAACTCCAGCAGCAGCCGCAGTTCGGTGGGGGTGAGCGGGACGAGGCGGTCGTCCACCCGGACCTCCATGCTGTCGGTGTCCACCCGGAGGCCGTCGAAGCTGCGGACGGACGGAAGGGTGGGCGGGGACGGCGGAGCGGGCGACGGGGCGGGCGGGGACGGCGAGGACTGCGGGGGCGGAGCGAACGGGGCCGGCGGGGCGTCGGCCGCCGGGGCGACCGGGACGCGGCGCAGCACCGTACGGATCCGGGCGACCAGGACGGCGCTCTCGAAGGGCTTGACCACGTAGTCGTCCGCCCCGGCCTCCAGCCCGGAGACCACGTCCACCGGGTCGGTCCGGGCGGACATCATCAGGATCGGCAGCTGGCTCTCCTCCCGGATCCGGCGGCAGAGGCCGACCCCGTCGAGCAGCGGCAGCATGACGTCCAGCAGGAGCAGGTCGGGCCGGACGGCGTGGAAGGCCTCCAGGCCCTCCAGGCCGTCGGCGGCGGTGGTGACCGGGAAGCCGTAGCGCTCCAGGGCCATCCGGGTGGCCTCGCGGATCACCTCGTCGTCCTCGACCAGGAGGATGTGCGGGTGGGCGGGGGTGGCGGCGGGGGCTGCGGGGGTCATCGCTTCGCTTCCGGGAGCACGGCGGGGACGGAGGGCGCGACGGGCGCGCCGGGCACGGAGGGGGCGGAGGGCACGGAGGACGGCCGGGCGCCGCGCGGGGACGGGACGGCGGCCTCGGGGGCGGCCTGCTTCGGCGCGTACGGGGCGGGGCGGGGCGCCGGTCCGGGGTCGGGTACGGCGGTGGCCGGCCGGCCGGCGTCCGGGCCGGTGGACGGGAGCGGTATGACGCCCTCGTCCCTGCGTTCGTTCAGGGTGAGCCTCTTGCCGTCCCACGCGTAGTGGCTGGTGGTCCGGGCGTCGACGCTGGTCGGCTCGATCAGCCACAGGTCGGTGCCGATGGTCGAGGCGTTGAACGCCGGCTGGACCCGCACCCGGAGGACGGGCAGCAGCCGGTCCTCGGCGAGGGCGTAGACGTGCAGCACGGCCCGCCCGGGGGTGGTGACGACGGTGATCAGCTCGGGCTGCCCGTCGCCGGTGAGGTCGCGGAACTCCGGGGCGCGGACCTCGCAGCCGGCGCAGGAGCCGAGTGCCTGGCGCTCCTCCTGGTCGACGTCCGGGTCCTTGGCGAGGACGGCGCGGACGTCGACCGCGGTGATGTCGCGCCCGGGGACGGTCACGTCCGGTACGGGCTGCGGCGGTTCCTGGGTGGTGTCGGTCGCGGACGCGGCCGGCGGCGGAGAGGTGGGCAGGTCCGGCCAGAGCGGCTGGGACACCGCCGGCGGCCTGACGGCCCGGGCCGGGCCCTGGTCGCGCAGCTCGCCGGGGGTGGCCCGGCCGAAGGCCAGGGCGGCGAGGGCGAGGACGACGACCAGGCCGGCCAGGGCGGCCACCGGGACGGCGCCGGGACGGCGGCGGGGTGGTGGGGGTGCTGTTGCTGCCACGGTCGGTGCTCGTCCTCCTGCCGGGCCCGCGCTGTCCGCGCTGCCTGCTCTGCCTGCTCTGCCTGCGTCCACGGCGACGGTCCGGCTCGTCGCCTCCCGTCGCCGCCCCGGTGGTAGGTCGTGCGGGCGGTGGCCGGCGGTTCCCCGACGGCGGTTCGTGCACCGTCAGGCCAGGTCCGCCAGCACGATGATGTTGTCCGTCCAGTGGCCGTCCGAGCCGATCCGGCCACCGCAGGTGATCAGCCGGAGCGCGGGCGCGGGCGTGTCGCCGTACACCTGCTCGGTCGGGAAGCGGTCCTTGGCGGCCTGGAGCAGCTCGCGGACCTTGAAGTCCACGGTGCCGCCGTCCGCGCGCCGGATCCGGATGAGGTCGCCGGGGCGCAGTTTCGGCAGCTGCTTGAAGACCGCCGGGCCGTGCACGGTGTCGTAGTGCCCGATGAGCACGGCGGGGCCGGCTTCGCCGGGGGTGGGGCCGTTGCGGTACCAGCCGACCTCCTCGCCCCGGTCGGCCGGCGGCACCTCGACCGTGCCGTCGGGGTTGAGGCCGAGGTCGGTCACCGGTGCGTCCACTCCGACGGAGGGCACCAGCAGGCGGGTCGGCGGCGAGGAGGCGTACGGCTTCGGGGCGGTGGGCGCGGTGCCGGTCGTGGCCGGGGCGCCCGGGGTGCCCGGGGTGCCCGGGGTGCTCGGGGCCGCCGCCGGGGTGTCGGCGCCGGTGCCGTGCCCGGAGGTCTCGACCCGCACCACCGGGGTCTCCCGGCCGGACAGCGCGAGCGAGGTGCCGAGCACCAGGCAGAGCAGGCCCGCGGTGCCGAAGGCGGTACGGCGCAGCGGGCCGGGGCCGGGCCGGGCGGCGCGTCGGCGCCCCCGCCGGTGGCCCGGGGCGCGTCGGTGGCTGTCGGTCCCCGCCACCGGGGCGGCCCCGGCGCCGCTTCCCCGACTGGCCGGGTACGGGGAAGCGGCGCCGGGGTGCCCGGCGGACTCGGGACCGGTGTCAGCCGCGCGCACCGGAGCGGCGGCGCAGGAGGGCGAAGCCCAGGCCCGCGGCGCCGACGGCCGCGACGGTGCCGCCACCGGCGAGCATCAGGCCGGAACCGTCGGAGGCGGTGGAGCCGTCACCGGCCTGCGCGGCGCCCTTGGGCACCTCGCGGACCTGCGGCTGGGCGCCGCCGGGGGCGGCCGGGGCCGGGGCGGCGCCCTTCGGGGCGGCCACGGCCGGCGAGGCCTCGGGCTTCGGGGCGGCGGAGGGCGCGGCGGGCGCGGGCGGGGCGGTCCGCACCGCGGCGTCGCCGGCCGGGGCGGCGGAGGGCGCGGCCGGCTTCGGCGCGCCGTCGGCCCAGGCCTGCCCGCCGGTGACGGTGGCCAGCAGCGCGGCGCCGGTCAGGGCGCAGGCGGCCAGGATGCGGCGGGCGGGGGAGTGGTGGGTACGGCTCCTGCTCATACGGGGTGTCTCCATCGTGCGTCGGTCGGTGGGTGGTGGCCGCCGGTCCGCGGTGCGGTCCGCGGTGCGGTTTCGCGGGCCCCGGCGGGCCGGTGTCGCGGGACGTCCGTCGTCGGCGCCGGACGCGTACGTCCTCGTCGCGGACGCCCTCCGGCCGCTTCACCCGGTTCGACGGGTTCGGCCGGTGGCGTCGGGGATGACGCTAGGAGGGCCGTGTCGCGGTCCTCGGCCGGTCGTGTCACGGCCGCCCATCGGCTGCGTAACGGCGCGGACGGGGCCTCCGGAAAGCCCGACGCTGCCTCCACCCCCGCCCTGCCCTACGGCCCTGCCCTACCGGCCCGCCCTACCGCCCCGATCGCAGGCGGCGGAGCGTCCAGCCTGGGCCGAGCGGCCGGGTGTGGGCGGTGAAGAGTTCGGCGGCGCGGCGGTAGGAGAGGCGGGCGTGGCCGGTGTACGGGCAGCGGTCGCGGTCGGGGGTGCCGGCGGGGGCGCGGCGGTCGGTGAGGAAGAGCGGGCCGGTGGCGCGGCCGGCGACCAGGAGGGGGAGCAGCCGGGCGGTGCCGGACTGCCAGTGCACCGGGGTGCCGGGCGGGCGGGTGCGTCGGCGGGGCGGGTCGAGGTGGTCGGTGTCCAGGGCGAGGACGGTCTCGATCGCGGCGCCGGACTCGTGCAGCAGGTGCCAGAGCGCCTGCTCGCGCAGCGGCGCGCGGAGGGCGAACAGGGCGCGCAGTTCCTCGGGGCTCAACGGGCCGGTGGCCGTGGCGGGTTCGGGCAGTGGGCGGGGGAGCAGGCCGGTGGTCGGGTCGCCGTCGAGCCAGCCGCGGGCCCGCCACCAGGCCACGGCCGCGCGCAGGGTGGAGAGCTCCCGGTTGAGGGTGCGCGGGTCGGTGTCGGCGCCGCGCCGGGCGACCGCGGCGCGGAGCCGCTCGGCGGCGTCGGGGTGGTCGAGCAGGGCGAGCGGCAGGACGGGCGGCCGGGCCCGTCGCCGTTCGGGGCCGGTGGGGGCGGGCCGGTCGGCGAGTGCCCAGGCCCAGGTGTCCAGTGCGATCCGGTAGATCCGCCGGGAGCCGTCGGCGAGCCCGGAGGCGGCCAGGTAGCGCTCGACGGCGACGGCGTATTCGACCGGTGGGAGTGCTGTCGCGGGTCCTGTCACGATCGCCTTCTTCCGAAATCCAAGTGCCGCAGTAAATCACTGTTCCGGGACATCTGAACCATAGTCGCTGGGCGCAGTAAATGGCAGGTGGAGAGCCATAGAGGTGTGAATTTACTGCGGTAGATCGAATCCTCATGGAATTGATTCCCAAAGGCTCAACTTTTTTCCCGCAATCCCTTGAATCCGCCCTCCGTCGACGCGCAGACTTTCTGCACATGGCAGTGCAGACCGAACGGATCCCGGCCCGCCGAAGGCGCCTGGGAGACCGGCTCGCCGTGTTCGGCGAGCGCGAGTTCATGAGGTTCTTCCTGGGGTACACGACCTCCCTGATCGGCTCCTCGATGGCGCCGGTCGCGGTCGCCTTCGCGGTGCTCGACGGCGGTGGCGGCGGCGCAGGCGGAGGCGGAGGGGGCACCGCCCTGGGGTGGGTGATGGCGGCCCGGATCCTCCCCGTGGTGCTGGTGCTGCTGGCCGGCGGGGCGATCGCGGACCGGCTCGGCAGCCGCCGGGTGATGCTGGGCTCGGACCTGTTGCGCGGCGTGGTCCAGGCGCTGTTCGCCGGGCTGCTGGCGGCCGGGCGCGCCCCGGTCTGGGCGATGGTCGCGCTGGTGGCGGTCTGGGGGGTCGGCGAGGGGCTGTTCATGCCGGCCTTCGGCGCGATCGTGCCCGACCTGGTGCGCCGTACGGGACTGGTGGCGGACGCCAACGCCCTGCTGGGGCTGGCCCGTTCGCTGTCCACCGTGGTCGGCCCCGCCACCGCCGGCCTGGTCACCGCCGCCTGGGGCCCGGCGACGGTGCTGCTGGCCGACGCGGTGACGTACGGTGTCGGCGCCTTCGCGCTGGCCAGGCTGCGGCTGCCGGTGCGGGCGGCGGCCGGCGAGGGGTCGATGGTCCGGGACCTGCGGGCCGGCTGGTCGGAGTTCGCCTCCCGCCCGTGGCTGTGGGTCACCACCGTGCAGATGGGCCTGTTCAACCTGCTGGTCTGGGCTCCCTTCCTGGTGCTCGGCCCGCTGCTCGCGCAGCGGGACCTCGGCGGTGCCCGCGCCTGGGGCCTGGTGATGGGCGTCTACGGCGCCGGCGCGGTGCTGGGCGGCCTGCTGGTGCTCGGCCGGTCGCCGGCCCGCCCGCTCGCGGTGGCGTCCCTGGCGGCGCTGGCCTGGGCGCTGCCCTCCGCGGCGCTCGCGGCCGGGGCGGGGCTGCCCTGGGTGGCCGCCGGCGCGCTGGTGGCCGGGGTCGGCTCGGCGGTCTGCGGGACGCTCTACGGCACCACCACCCAGAAGTGGGTGCCGGTGGAACTGCTCGGCCGGGTGACGGCCTTCGGCGTGCTGGGCTCCTTCGCCCTCGGCCCGCTCGGGCTGGCGGCGGCCGGTCCGCTGGCGGGCCGGTTCGGCGCGGACACCGTGCTGCTGATCGGAGCGGTCTGGCAACTGGCGGCCGGGGCCGTAGTGTTGGCCGTACCGGCGGTACGTGACCGTCGCTGGGAGGAGGGCCCGGACAGCTGACCAACCCCTCGGACGGCTCCGGGGCGCACCCCCGGCCCACCGCGCACCGCGCCCGGCCGGCCCCGGAGCGCAACCGGCTGCCCCACCCGCGCACGTACGCCTCCGCGGCGGGCGGGGCGGCCGACCCGGTCGTACGGTGGAGGACGGGGGTGACGGAGGAGGTCGATCATGCCCGGCTCGCTCACCATCAGCCATCACGGGTCCGCGGTCACCCTGGACCACGCGGACGCGGAGCGGCTCGCCACCGTACTGGCGGACCTGGCGTACCTGCTGGAGATCCCGGGGCCGAACCGGATCAACGACGAACAGCTCGCCGTGCTGTGCGAGGGCCGCGCCCCGGACCGCGCCGAGCTGGTGCACTGGTGCGCGTCGAACGCGCGCGGATTGAAGGGGCAGTTCTGACCGGAGCGGCCCGGGCCCGGGCCGCGGACCGTCCGCACCCGGGCCGCCCGCCGGAGCCCTCGGCCCGTTCGCCGGAGCCCGTTGTCCGCCCGCCCGAGCCCGCTGCCGGCCCGCCCGAGCCCGTGGATCGCGCGCCGTGGCCTGTCGGCCGCCCGCCGTACGATGGCGCGCGGGGCGGGGACGCCCCCCGGACGCCGGGGTGGCCGGCGGCCGGTCCGGCGGAGGGTGGGGGCCCGAACGTGCCGCAGTCCTGGTCGATGTCCTGGCTGACCGTGCCCACGCCGCTGCCCAGCGGGCCGATGCACATCGCGGTGACCCCGCTCGGTGTGGTGTCGGCCGGCTACCGGGGGCCGCGCGAGGGCGAGGCGCCGCCCTGCACCGACGAGTCGAAGATCGCCGCCGTCACCGAGCGGATCGGCGCCTACCTGGCGGGCCGCACCCGAGACCTGGGCCTGCCGATCGACTGGAGCCTGAGCTCCGGCCCGCACCGCGCGGTGCTGCAGGCGCTCTGGCGCGAGGTGCCGTACGGCCGGACCATCACCTACGGCGAACTGGCCGCCCGCAGCGGGGTGTTCGAGGACGTGACGGAGCCCGGCCTGGCCGCCCGCACGGTCGGGCAGATGATGGCCGCCAACCCCGTCCCCCTGCTGGTGCCCTGCCACCGGGTGGTGGCGGCGGACGGGATCGGCGGCTTCGGCGGCGGCCGGGTCGGGATCGAGGTGAAGCGCTGGCTGCTCACGCTCGAGGGCGTGCTGGAGCCGACCCTCGACTGGAACGGCCCGCTCTAGGGCCGCGGCCGCTCACCGGTGCAGCGCCCGGACCAGTGACACCCGTCCCGGCGCCCGGCGTTGAAGCACCGGCCGGATGCCGGACACCAGCGTGTACTCGATGCCGCGCACGTCCGGTTCCGCCCCGGGGTACTCGGGCCGCTCCCCGAGCGCCAGCCGCACCGCGTCCCACGGCAGGTTGAGGCCGCACAGCCGTAGCTGGTGGAGCCCGGCGGCGGGGCGGGTGTTGACGTCGATGACCACCGGCCGGCCGTCGAAGCGGCGGAACTGCACGTTGGACAGGTACGCCATGCCGGTCGCCCGGACCAGCCGCCGGACCGGGTCCAGGTAGCACTCCTCGGTGGTGAAGCCGCGGCGGCGGCCCTCCTTGGTGCGCCCGACCGCGGTGAGCGGGCCGCCGTCCCGGTCGGCGAGGCAGTCCACCGAGACCTCCGGTCCGTCCAGGTACGGCATCACCAGCAGGTCCACCGGCTCGCCGTCCGGACCGCCCTCGGCCAGTGCCGCGGCCACCTGATCGACCTGCACCCGGTGGTCCCAGCCGGTCAGCCGCCGCGCTCCGTACGGTTCCCGGGTGAGCACCCGGAAGCCGGCGCCGCCCGCACCGGCGGTGGGTTTGAGGCAGGCGGTGTGCCCGGCGCCCTCGATCCGCTCGACGGCGTCCCACAGCTCGCCGGGGGTGCGCACCCGCCACCAGGGCGGAGTGGGCAGGCCGGCCCCGGCGATCACCGCGTAGCCGTCGGCCTTGCTGGTGAAGGCCGCTATCGCGGTGGCCGGCGGGCAGAGCAGCGCGGTGCCGATCGCCTCGAACTCCGGCCGGGCGAGGGCGAGGGCGAGCTGGTGCAGCTGCGGGACGAAGACGTCGACGGCGTGCCGGGCGCAGTAGTCCAGCGCGTAGCCGACGTAGCCGTCCGCCGGCAGGTCGGCCGGCTCGGCGCTGCCGTGGTCGGCGGCGGCGAGCACGGGGGAGTCCGGGTCGCCGTGGGTCGCGTGGACCACCACCGGGCGCGGGGCGGCGCGCAGTTGTTCGATGAAGAAGACGTTCTCGGCGTAGGTGCGGTTCAGCCAGACACGTACGGGTGCACTCATGTGACCCTCTCGGGAAGAGAGTTGACGAAGGGTCAGGGCACCCTAGCGGCCTGTTCGAACGGTCCGGACGGCGGGGGCGCCGCCTGTGGATCGTGGCGCGGGGTGGCGCGGTTCGGGGCGCGGATGGGGGAGGATGGGGCGCCGCGCTCCGAGTTGTTCGAATGGACGGTCGAACAGATATCGATCGGGTGATCTATTCGTACTATTTGTTTAGGCATTCCGAACCACTCGAACGAGTGATTGCGGGGCACCCTCGACAGGGCCCACCATGAAGCTGCAACACGCATGTGCAAGGCGACACTTCATCGGGATATGCGAAGGGCTCCCCCATGTCGACCGAAACCAATGCCGGAATTCCCGCGCCCAGTGCGCAGTCGGAGATCCGGCAGCAGCAGAGTCTGAGCACGGCCGGCGCGCGGAACCTCGCGACGACCACCAAGTCCGCGCCCCAGATGCAGGGCATCAGCCCGCGCTGGCTGCTCAGGAAGCTGCCCTGGGTGCAGGTGTCCGGCGGCACCTACCGGGTGAACCGCCGCCTGCGCCACTCGGTCGGCCGCGGCCGGGTGGGTTTCGTCAAGACCGGTGCCGAGGTGCGGATCGTCGCGCCCACGCTGGCCGAGGTGCCGGTGCTGCGCGGGTTCCAGGACGAGGCCGTGCTGGAGGAGCTGGCCTCGCGCTTCGTGCAGCGGGAGTTCGCCCCGGGCGACGTGCTGGTCCAGGCCGGCGCCCCGATCACCGAGGTGTTCCTGATCGCGCACGGCAAGCTCGACCGGCTGGGCACCGGCAAGTACGGCGAGGAGACGGTCGTCGGCACCCTCGCCGACGGCGACCACCTCGGCGACGAGGCGGTCCGGCAGGACGGCGGCGCCTGGCCGTACACCGTCCGCGCCGCGACGGCCGGCACCGTGATGACGCTGTCCTGGCCCGCCTTCCAGGAGCTGCACGACCGCTCCGAGGCGCTCCAGCTCCAGATCATCGAATACCTGAACGGCTTCCAGCAGGCGCAGAACAAGCACGGCGAGGCCGCGATCGACCTCTCCGCCGGCCACCAGGGCGAGTACGAGCTGCCCGGCGCCTTCGTGGACTACGAGCTCAAGCCGCGCGAGTACGAGCTCAGCGTCGCGCAGACCATCCTCAAGGTGCACAGCCGGGTCGCCGACCTCTACAACCAGCCGATGAACCAGACCGAGCACCAGCTGCGGCTGACCATCGAGGCCCTGCGCGAGCGCCAGGAGCACGAGCTCGTCAACAACCCCGACTTCGGGCTGCTCGGCAACGCCGCGTACGACCAGCGCTTCCAGACCCACTCCGGCCCGCCCACCCCGGACGACATGGACGAGCTGCTCAGCCGCCGCCGCGGCACCAAGCTGTTCCTGGCCCACCCCCGGACCATCGCCGCCTTCGGCCGGGAGCTCAACAAGCGCGGCCTCTACCCGGACACGGTCGAGGTCGACGGCAAGCAGATCCAGTCCTGGCGCGGCGTCCCGGTCTTCCCGTGCAACAAGATCCCGATCGTCGGGAGCACCAGCTCGATCCTCGCGATGCGAATCGGCGAGGACAACCAGGGCGTCATCGGCCTCCACCAGACCGGAATTCCGGACGAATACCAGCCGAGCCTTTCGGTGCGGTTCATGGGAATCGACGACAAGGCCATCATTTCCTACCTGGTGAGCGCCTACTACTCCGCCGCGATCCTGGTGCCGGACGCGGTCGGCGTCCTGGAGAACGTGGACATCGCGCAGTACTGACGGTTCGCACGGCCGGTCGCGGCGCCGCGCCGTCGTGCCGTCCGCCGGGGCCGCCCATCCGGCCCCGACGGACGGCGGCCCCGGCGCGTACGGCCCTGGCCGGTACGACCCCGGCGCGTACGGACCCGGCCGGTACGACCCCGGTGCGTACCGACCCCGCCGGCACGGGCCCGGCCGGGGCGAGGCGCGACCGCGCCCGGCACCGCAGCGCAACTCCGGTCCGCCGTCGGCGGGCCGTCCCACGACAGGCGCCCGACAGGGGGAGAGACCCATGACGAGTCCCACGCTGGAGCGGGACCACAAAGAGGGGCACGAGGCGGCGGACATCCTCGCCCGGACCCGCGCCCTGGTCGACCCGGTCCTGCGGGCCGCCGTCGACTCGCTGCCCGGCACCATGCGCAAGGTGTCCGGCTACCACTTCGGCTGGTGGGAGGCGGACGGCACCCCCGCCGAGGCCCCCGCCGGCAAGGCGATCCGGCCGGCCATGGTCCTCGCCGCCACCCAGGCCCTGGGCGGCAGGCCCAACGAGGCCGTCGCCGCGGCCGCCGCGGTGGAGCTGGTGCACAACTTCACCCTGCTCCACGACGACGTCATCGACCGGGACGACACCCGGCGCCACCGGCCCACCGCCTGGCGGGTGTTCGGCACCACCGAGGCCATCCTGGCCGGCGACGCCATGCACTCCCTCGCGCTGCGCCTGCTCGCCGAGGACACCCACCCGGCCGCCCAGGGCTCGATCCGCCGGCTCGCCGACTGCGTGGTCGAGCTCTGCGAGGGCCAGCAGATCGACTGCGCCTTCGAGCGGCGCGACGACGTCTCGCTGCCCGAGTGCCTGGCGATGGCGGAGGCCAAGACCGGCGCGCTGCTCGGCGCGGCCTGCTCGATGGGCGCCCTGTACGGGGGCGCCTCCGAGGAGGCGGCGCAGGCGCTGGACGGCTTCGGCCGGGAGATCGGCCTGGCCTTCCAGCTGATCGACGACCTGATCGGCATCTGGGGGGATCCGGCGGTCACCGGCAAGCCGGTCGGCGCGGACCTGGTCGCCCGGAAGAAGTCGCTGCCGGTGGTCGCGGCGCTGGGGTCCGGCACCGTGGACGGCAAGCGGCTGGCCGAGCTGTACGCGATCGAACGCCCGCTGAGCCCCGAGGAGTTGGCGCGGTGCGCGGCGGCCGTCGAGGCGGCCGGCGGGCGTGGCTGGGCGCAGGGCGAGTCCTGCGAGCGGATGGCCACGGCGATGGCGCAGCTGGCCGCCGCGGTCCCGGAGCCGGCCGCGGCCGACGAGCTGCTGGCGCTCGCCGAGCTGGTCACCCGCCGCACGCACTGAGCGGGCCGCCCGGGCCGGATGCGTCCCCGGGTCTTTCCCCGGTGTCTCCCCGGGAGTGGGAAGTCGGCCCGGCCGGCTCCCCACTCCCGGCCGCTTCCACGGTCCGGCCGACCGCGCCGTCAGCCGAAGGCGGCCAACAGCCGCCGCTCCTTGGCGGGTTCGATGCCGTGCCGCACCGCCGCCCCCGGCCGCCCCTTGCGCCCCTCGGCGTCGGTGTCCTCGACCGGCCCGCGCGTCCGCAGCCACTCCCAGGTGTCCCGCGCCGTCTCGGCGAACGGCCGGCAGCGCAGCCCGGCCGCCTCCGCCCGGCCGGTGTCGGCCAGCCAGACGCCCGCCAGCTCGGGCAGGTCCGGTGCCCAGAGGGGGAGTTCGGTCCACCAGTCGACCCGGTCCGGCCCCTCGGCGAGCAGCGGCCCGTCCGGGACCGGGACCAGCTCGGTGTCCGCGGCGCCCGCCACCTCCCGGCAGGTCTCCAGCCACTCGCCGAAGCGGAGCCGCCCCGGCGGCGCCGTCGTGACGAACCGCCCCGCCGTCCCGGCCGTCAGCAGGTCCAGCCCGAAGCCGGCGAAGTCCCGGACGTCGATCACCTGCATGGTCCGCCGCGGATCCCCCGGGGCGAGCACCCGCCCGCCGCGCGCCATCCGCTCCAGCCACCAGGGCAGCCGGCCGCCGAACTCGTACGGCCCGACGAGCAGCCCGCTGTTCAGCACCAGCGTGTGCCCGGCGCCGAACCCGGCCAGTACGGCGCGCTCGCAGCCGGCCTTCAGGGCGTTGCCGGGCGGCTGGTCGGGCGGGGTGTCGGCGGGGCAGGGGTGCGGCGCGGAGCCCTCGTCGACCACGTGGGCGGGCCAGTCGGCGAAGGCGTGCACGGAGGAGACGAAGGTGTAGTGCCCGGCCCGCCCGCGCAGCAGCCGGGCGCTCAGCGCGGCCTGGGCGGGCTGCTGGGCGGAGGTGTCGACGACGGCGTCCCAGCCGCGGCCGTCGACCAGCCGGGCGAGGTCCCCGGCGCTGTCGCGGTCGCCCCGGACGGCCTCGACACCGGGCAGGTCGGCGGCGCTGCGGCCGCGGTTGAAGGTGGTCACCCGGTGGCCCCTGGCGAGGGCCTCGGCAGCGTAGGCCCGTCCGAGGAAGGACGAGCCCCCAAGCAGGAGGATCTTCATACCGACGACCCTCTCCCGGCCGCCCCGCCGGTACGCCCGGATCAGCGCTCAGCAGATCCCGGCGGGCGGAAGCCGCGCGGCGTCCGGTCCGACGTGCCGCCCCACCCGGCCCCGCTTAGCATCCGAGGTGTACCGCGGTCGGCGACCGCACCCCGGCCCGGTGCGCGACCCGGACGCCGGACCCGCCCGCCGCGCCGGCACCGACGGCCCGCCGGCGTCGAGCGTCCCACCGGTGCCGCGCCGGCGCCGCCGCCCCCGCCGACCGGCTGCCCGCCCCGGACGAAGGACCCGTGATGAACCAGCCCGAGCTGGAGGCGCTGGCCGCCGACGCGTACGTCTACGGCTACCCGCTGGTCGCCGGCCTCACCATGGTCGAGCGCTTCGACCGCGGTGGCCTGGGCACCCTGCCGGCGGCGCCGTTCAACCACCTCAGCCACGCCACCCGGCTGGCCGGTCCGGCCGACCGCTTCGTCTCGGTCAACAACGACACGGTCTACTCGATCGCCCAGCTCGACCTCTCCGAGGGCCCGCAGGTGCTGCGCGTCCCGGACACCGCCGGCGCCTACTACGTGCTGCAGATCATCGACGCCTGGACGGACAACGTCGCCTACCTCGGCCGCCGGGCCACCGGCACCGGCGCGCAGACCTGGCTGATCGTCCCGCCCGGCTGGCACGGCACCCCCTCGGACCCCGACCGGGTGATCGAACTGCCGACCACCGTCGGCACCCTCGTCGGCCGCTTCGCCTGCGCCGGCCCGGACGACTTCCCCCGGGTCCGGGCCCTCCAGGCCGCCCTCGAACTGGAACCGCTGGAACCCGGAGGCCTGGTCGCCGGACTCCCCGAACCGGACGCGGACGTCCCCGAGCGGCTGGCCTTCTTCGAGCGGCTGCGGGTCTGGATGCAGGCCTTCCCGCCCGCCACCGCGGACATCGAGTACCAGCGCCGCTTCGCCCCGCTCGGCCTGCTCGACGACGGCGCCTCGCCGTACCGCGCGGCCGCCGCCGAATGGACACTGGCGCTGGCCAAGGGCCTGGCCGCCGGCCGCGAACGGGTCGAGGACGCCACCCGCCCGCCCGAGGACCACCCGCCCGGCGAGTGGCGCAGCGCCCTCCACCTCTTCGACTACAACACCGACCACCTGGGCCCCGGCACCCTCGACGACCCCGAGTGGCGCATCCCCGACCGCCGCGCCGCCTACCTCAGCCGGGCCGCCGCCGCCCGGGCCGGCCTCTGGGGCAACCACGCCTACGAGGCCTCGTACGCGATGACCTACGACGACTCCGACGGCCGGCCCCTCACCGGCCTCCACGACTACACCCTGCGCTTCGACCAGCCGCCCCCGGCCGGGGCGTTCTGGTCCGTCACGATGTACTCCGTCCCGGACTACTACCTGGTGGAGAATCCGATCGACCGCTACTCGATCGGCGACCGCACCCCAGGACTGGTCCACGGCGAGGACGGCTCCCTCACCCTGACCCTCCGGCACGACCAGCCCGAGGACCCGACCGCCGCCGCCAACTGGCTCCCCACCCCACCCGGCGAGTTCCGCCCCATCCTCCGCATCTACCAACCCGAACCCGCCGTCCTGGACGGCACCTACCAAGTCCCCCCGATCCACCGCCTCTGACCCCCCGGGCCCACCAACGCCCCGCCGCCCCTGGACCCCAACCCGCCGGCACCCCGGCCCCTAACCACGCACACCCCGCAAGCCGCGCTGCCCCCGGGACCCCGCCGCGCACGCCCTGCCGCCACCCCAGTTCCCACCCCCGCACGCCCCGCCGCCCCTTGATTCCCGCCCCCGCCGGCCCCAGACCCCAGCCCGCCAGCACCCCGGATCCCGCCGCGCCCGCCCCGCCGCCACCCACCTCGGGCCCCACCCCGCACGCCCCGCCAGCACCCCGGATCCCGCCGCGCACGAGAAGTCGGGTGGGCCGACTTCTCGTGCGTTCCCGGTTTTGCGGGCGGGATTATGGCGGTCGGTCTAGATGTTCGGCTCCTGGCCTGCCCTCGGCGCGCGCGAGAAGTCGGCCTGGTCGACTTCTGGCGCGCTCCCGGCTTCGGGCTGGCCGGTGAAATATGCAGGTCGGTCTACATATTCAGCCAGGCTGGGCCCTGTTGCGCATGAGAAGTCGGCCGGGTCGACTTTTCGTGCATCCTCGGCCGGGGGCTCTGGAGAAGCACGCAGGTCGGTGTATTTGCCCGCTGGTGTTGCGTGGGAAGTCGGGTGGGTGACTCTGCTGGCGAAGTCGGTTGGGTTGGGCGTGGGACGGTAAGTGTCTGCGGGTCGGGGCGGGTTGGCTGTCTGTGGGGGTGGGTCGTGTTGCGTCCTGGTGGTGTGTCGGGGATTCCGGCGGAGACGGTGGCGCTGGCTCGCCGGGTCCATCCGCGGGGGACGGACGAGATGCGGGTTCGGGACGCGCTGGGTCCGTTGTTCAGCGACGTGGACTTCACCACGGGTGAGTTCGAGGAGATGTACGCGGGCCTGGGACGGCCCGGGATCTCGCCGGCCCTGCTGGCGATGGTCACGGTCCTGCAGTTCCTGCACAACCTCTCCGACCGGGACGCCGCGGTGGCGGTGGCCGACCGGATCTCCTGGAAGTACGCGCTGGGACTGGAGCTGGAGTACACCGGTTTCGATGCCAGCGTGCTGTGCGAGTTCCGGGCCCGCCTGGCGGCCGGGAACCGGGCGGATGCCCTGCTCTCGCTGATGCTGGAGCGGTTGAAGGCGGCCGGCCTGGTGCGGGCCGGCGGCCGTCAGCGCACCGACTCCACCCATGTGCTGGCCTGCGTGCGCACACTGAACCGCGTCGAGTGCCTGGGCGAGGCCCTGCGCGCGGCCCTGGAGGAGATCGCCCGCACCGACCCGGGCCTGGTCGTGCCGCTGCTCGGGCCCGGCTGGGACGAACGCTACGGCCGCAAGGTCGAGACCGGCAGGCTCCTGCGCCGCAGAGGCGCCTCCGCCCTCAAGCTCGCCGAGCAGATCGGCGCCGACGGGCAGAGCCTGATCGCCGCCATCGACACGGACCCCGACGCCGTGCGGATGAACGGCCTCCCGCAGGTCAGAATCCTGCGCGAGCTGTGGGACCAGCACTTCGAGGCCACCACCACCGGCCGACTGCGCTACCGGGACACCGAGGAACTGCCGCCCTCCGCACAGCGCGTGCGCTCACCCCACGACCCTGACGCCCGCTACAGCACCAAAGGCGCGCCCGGCGCCGCACGCATGGAATGGACCGGTTCCAAGGGCCACCTGACCGAGTCCTGCGACGAGGGCCTGCCGCACGTGGTCACCGACGTCCACACCACCCCCGCCACCGAACCCGACGTCAGCGCCACCACCCCCGTCCAGGACAAACTCATCGCCCGGGACCTGAAACCCGGCGAGCACCTGCTCGACTCCGGCTACCCCAGCGGGCCCGGCATCGGCGCGTCCCTGGAACGCGGCATCTCCCTTGTCGCCCCCGTCACGGTCCAGACCGGCCGGGGCGCCCGGGGCGGCACGTTCACCCCCAAGGACTTCCACGTCGACTGGCACAGCGGCGTCACCCACTGCCCCGCCGGGGCCACCAGCATCTCCATGCGGCCGAAGAAGGACGGCCTGATCCGCGTCGCCTTCTCCCGCGCGGACTGCCGCCCCTGCCCGATCCGCGCCCAGTGCACCACCGGCGCCCCTCACCTCGGCCGGGTCCTGGAGATCCATCCCGAACCGATCCATACCGCCCGGACACGGATGCAGGCCGAACAGGACACCCCCCGATGGCGTGAGGCCTACCGGGCCCGCGCCGACATCGAGGGCACCATCTCACAAGCGGTCCGAGGCCCCGGCCTGCGACGATCCCGCTACCGGGGCCTCGCCAAAACCCACCTCCAGAACGTCCTCATCGGCATGGCCGTCAACATCCGCCGACTCGGCGCCCACTTCGACACCACCACCAGACCAAGCCGCCGTCCCACCCGCATCCACACACTCTGCACCCAACACGGCATCGCAACGACGGCCTGAGCCTGACCTAGATCGAATACTTCGCCAGCAGAGTCGGTGGGTCGACTTCCTGTGCGGCCTTGCCGGCTACTGCGGGCGGGATTACGGCGGTCGGTCTACGTATTCGGCCCCTGGCCCGCCCCGCCGTGCACGAGAAGTCGGCCGGGTCGACTTCTCGCGCGCCCGTGCCCTCGGGGTGCTGGCCGGGAGGGAGGGCTGCCGCGTTGCGCGGGCCGTTAGTGCGGCGACGGGGAGGCCGTTGCCGTGCCTGTCGGATGTGGCGAGGAGCTCGTCGCTGTGCCCGAGGGGGAGGGGGTGCTCGTCGGTGGGTCGGAGGGCGACGGGGACGCGGTGGGTGCCGCCGTGGGCGAGGTGGTGGTGGAACCGCTGGGCACCGGTGTCGCCGGAGTCGAGGAGGGTGTCGACGACGGTGACGGATCGGCCGGGGAGGAGGCGGAGCCGCCACGGTTGTGCGGCCCGCCCTCCAGGGTGACCACCGCCTGGGAGGGCGGCAGAGCGATCCGGGCGGTCCAGTGGGTCGTCGGCGCCTGGTCCTCGTCCACGGTGACGATCACGGTGATCCGCTGGCCGGGCGCCAGGGTGCCGGCGTCGCGGCTGAGCCGGAGCCAGCCGGCGTCCGTCACCGCGTGCCAACGGATCTCCGTGGCGCCGGAGTTGGTGAGGGTGAGGATGGTCCGGCTGCCGTACTCGCCGGCCTCGACGGTGAGCAGCCCGGCCGGGGCGGGCTCGCCGGTGCCCGTCGTGGAGGCCTGGTCGGCAGCCGGGGCCGGTGCGGCGACCAGGGTCGGGCTGCTGAGCGGGGTCGCGCCGTGGGCCGGGACCGGGATGGCCGCGCCCTGGAAGGTGAGCCGCGGAAAACCGGGAGGCAACGTTTCTGCATCGCTTCCGCGGGCACCGCCCGCGACCATCCCGGGCCCGGCTCCCGCCAGCTCCATCCCGGGCATGCCGGGCGCACCCGCCCCAGCCGGGCCGTCCACCGCGGGCCGGGGCCGCTGCCCGGTCGGCTGCCCGGCCGCGTCCACCCGTACCGCCGACACCGAGGCCGCCGACCCCGACCCGACACCGCCCCGGTGCCCGGCCCAGAGCGCGATCACCGGCGCCGCCAGTACGGCCGCCAACACACCGGTGGTCACCACCCGCCGACGCACCGCCAACCCGCGCCCCGCGTCCGGCGCCCGGTGCCGGGGGAAGCCGCTCTGGTCGAACCGCAGCCCCGGCTCCGCGCCCCGAGCACCGGCTACCCGAGGACCCACAGCCCGAGCAGCCGCCGCCGGAGCGGCCGCCCCACCGGTGGCCGCGACGGCCCCGAGGAGGTCCGCCGGAGCCCGCAGCAGCGCCAACCCGGACAGCCCCGCCGCCCCCGCCGTACCCTCCGCCGCCTCGCCCGCGGCCACCCGTTCCGCCGTCCCCCGGCAGGTCGGGCAGTCCACCACGTGCTGCACCAGCTCCCGGCGCAGCGCCGGGCCGAGCACCCAGTCCCGCCAGGACTCCGCCCCGGCCCCGCCGAGCCGGTCCAGTTCCGGGCAGCTGCCCACGCCGAGCACCAGCAGCGCCGCCCTGGTCCGGGCGACCTCGGCCTCGGCCGCGGCCAGCAGCGCGCGGGTCCGTTCGAACGGCTGGCCCAGTACGGCCGCCACTTCGAGCGGGGTCAGCCGGTGCCGGACGGAGAGTTCCAGCGCCTCGCGCTGTTCCGGGTCGGTGCCGGCCGCCTCGGGCCAGGCGAGCGAGGAGAGCTCGCGCCGCCGTCGGGCCGCCTCGGCCTCGCCGGGCTCGGCCGGGGCGGTCCGCCCGGCCTCGGCACCGGTCGGACCCGGGGCGTCGCCGGCGAGTCGGCGCAGACAGCAGTACCGGGCGAGGGAGAACAGCCAGGCGCGCAGCAGCCCGGGCTCGGCCAGCCGGGCGCCGTGCCGTCGTGCCAGCTCGCGGACCTCGCGCAGGGCGTCGGCGGCCGCGTCGTGCTCGCAGAGCACCGAGAGGCAGTAGGTGAACAGGCCGTCCACCTGCCGGTCGTACGCCGCGAGCACGGCGGCGGTCCGCACCCCGGCCGACCCGGCCGACCCGCCGGACCCGCTCGACCCGGCAGGTCTACCCGACCTGCCCGGCCTGACCGATCGGGTCGACCGGGTAGGCCCGTCCGGCCCCACAGTTCTCGTCGTCACCCGTCCGACGGTAGAGAACGCGGACGGCTGACCCCGGCCATTCGCCGCGTATGTACTTCTTTCGGGTAACAACATCGCCCATCTGTGTGGACGCGCGGCCGGCCCGCCCGCGGACCCTGGTCGTCGGCCCCGACCCGGCCCCGCCTGCGGACCGCCGTTGTCGGACCCGGACGCTACGGTGGGCGGCATGCCTCCGCGTTCCAAGACCACCGCCAAGCCCCGCCCGGCGTACCGCTGCACCGAGTGCGGGAACCAGCTGCCCAAGTGGGTCGGCCGCTGCCCGGAGTGCAACGCCTGGGGCACGGTCGAGGAGTACGGCGCGGTGCCGATCCGCACCACGGCCGCCGGCCCGGTCAGCGCGCCCGCCCGCCCGATCGCCCAGGTGGACGGCCAGGTCGCGACGGCCCGTTCGACGGGCGTGCCGGAGCTGGACCGGGTGCTCGGCGGGGGCCTGGTGCCCGGCGCGGTGGTGCTGCTGGCCGGCGAGCCCGGCGTCGGCAAGTCCACCCTGCTGCTGGACGTCGCCGCCAAGGCGGCCACCGCGCAGCACCGCACGCTCTACGTCACCGGCGAGGAGTCGGCCGGCCAGGTCCGGCTGCGCGCGGACCGGATCAACGCCCTCTCCGAGCACCTCTACCTCGCCGCCGAGCAGGATCTCGGCGCGGTGCTCGGGCACATCGAGGCGGTCAACCCCGGCCTGCTGATCCTGGACTCGGTGCAGACCATCGCCTCCGCCGAGCTGGACGGCGCCCCCGGCGGCCCGGCCCAGGTCCGCGAGGTGGCGGGCGCGCTGATCCGGGCGTCGAAGGAGCGCGGCATGGCCACCCTGCTGGTCGGCCACGTCACCAAGGACGGCCAGATCGCCGGTCCGCGCCTGCTGGAGCACCTGGTGGACGTGGTGCTGAGCTTCGAGGGCGACCGGCACGCCCGGCTGCGGCTGATCCGCGGGGTCAAGAACCGCTACGGCGCCACCGACGAGGTCGGCTGCTTCGAGCTGCACGACGAGGGCATCGTCGGCCTGGCCGACCCGTCCGGCCTCTTCCTGACCAGGCGTGACAAGCCCGTCCCGGGCACCTGCCTCACCGTCACCCTGGAGGGCAAGCGCCCGCTGGTGGCCGAGGTGCAGGCGCTGATGGTGGATTCGCAGATCCCCTCCCCGCGGCGCACCACCTCGGGCCTGGAGTCCCCCCGGATCGCGATGATCCTGGCCGTGGTCGAGCGGCACGGCGGGGTGAAGCTCGGCAAGCAGGACATCTACACCGCGACGGTCGGCGGGGTGAAGCTGACCGAGCCCTCCGCGGACCTCGCGGTGGCGCTCGCGGTGGCCAGCTCCTCCACCGACACCCCGCTGCCCAGCAACCTGGTGGCGATCGGCGAGGTCGGCCTGGCGGGCGAGGTACGGCGGGTGACGGGTGTGCAGCGGCGGCTCGCCGAGGCGCACCGGCTGGGCTTCACCCACGCCCTGGTCCCGCCGGACCCGGGCAAGGTGCCGCCGGGCATGAAGGTGGTCGAGGTGGCCGACATCGGCGAGGCGCTGCGGGCCATCCCGGGCCGCCGCCGTTCGGCCGCCAAGCCGCGCACCGAGCCGCGCGGTGAGGCACCGTCGGCGCCGCCGTCCCCGCGTTCCGCCCGGTCCGCGGACCGCCCGGCGGCGTACCCCGAGGAGCTGATGGACGGCTGGGAGCCGCTCGACTCCGACGAACTGCGCTGACCCAAGCCCTGCCGAGGCCACACACAGTTAGACTTTCCCCAGTCTCATTGGCCAGAAGGCAGTACCGAGCGGTACTGAGCGACAGAGCAACAGACCGCGGACCGGCGCACGGCGTGAGGCGCGCGGCACGGGTCGACCGGAGGAGTCACGTGGCAGCCAGCGACCGGGGGGCGGACAAGGCCTCCCGCGAGGAGGCCCTGCTGCGGGCCTCCCTCACCGCCATCGCGCCCGGTACCGCGCTTCGTGACGGTCTGGAGCGGGTCCTGCGGGCCAACACCGGCGGTCTGATCGTGCTGGGCTTCGACCGGACCGTCGAGTCCCTGTGCACCGGCGGCTTCGTCCTGGACGTCGAGTTCAGCGCCACCCGGCTGCGCGAGCTGTGCAAGCTGGACGGCGCGGTGGTGCTCGACAAGGACATCACCAAGATCGTCCGGGCCGGCGTGCACCTGATGCCGGACTCGACCATCCCGACCGACGAGACCGGCACCCGCCACCGCACCGCCGAGCGGGTCAACCGGCAGACGGGCTACCCGGTGGTCGCGGTCTCGCACTCGATGCGGCTGATCGCGATGTACGTCAACGGCACCCGCCGGGTGCTGGAGGACTCCACCACCGTCCTGTCCCGCGCCAACCAGGCGCTGGCCACCCTGGAGCGCTACAAGCTGCGCCTGGACGAGGTGGCCGGAACGCTCTCCGCGCTGGAGATCGAGGACCTGGTGACGGTCCGGGACGTCACCGCCGTGGCCCAGCGCCTGGAGATGGTCCGGCTGATCGCCACCGAGATCGCCGGCTACGTGCTGGAGCTCGGCATCGACGGCCGGCTGCTCTCGCTGCAGCTGGACGAGCTGATCGCGGGCGTGGAGCCGGAGCGCGAGCTGGTCGCCCGGGACTACTTCCCGGAGCGGGCCGCCAAGAAGGGCCGGACGGTCACCGAGGTGCTGGCCGACCTGGAGGCGCTCACCCACGCCGAGCTGCTGGACCTCCAGACCGTCGCCAAGGCGCTCGGCTACTCGGGCTCGCCGGAGTCGCTGGACTCGGCCGTCTCGCCGCGCGGCTACCGCCTGCTGGCGAAGATCCCGCGCCTGCCCAACACGGTCATAGAGCGCCTGGTCGAGCACTTCGGCGGCCTCCAGAAGCTGCTCGCCGCGAGCATCGACGACCTGCAGACCGTCGAGGGCGTCGGCGAGACCCGCGCCCGCTCGGTCCGCGAGGGCCTGTCCCGCCTTGCCGAATCGTCCATCCTGGAGCGCTACGTCTGACCGGACGCGCCACCGTACGGACACCCGAACACCGCGACGGCCCCCGGGGGGAACCTCCCCGGGGGC
>NZ_JBHUAL010000140.1:0-2730 GCF_042789775.1 Kitasatospora sp. NPDC056800
ACAGAACTCCTTGAGGGGCTGGTCGACCTGGGCGCCGACCACGGACACCCCGGGGGGGTCCCCGACCACCCGGACGGGGCCCGCCCCCCGGGCGCCGGGGCCGGGGGCCCCCCCCCGTCCGGCCGGCCCCCGAGGCCGTGACTCCGGCAGGTGGCTCCGGTCAGAGCAGCTGGAAGGACCACTCCTGCTTCCAGCCGCCCTCGCAGCTCCACACCCCGAGCTGCTTGAAGTCGGAGTCGTGGGTAAGGCAGTCGTCGTCGCCGATCTGGACCCGGTACTTGCCGTTGCCGAGGCCGACGAACTCCCACTTCTGGTTGGCGGTGTCGCCCCACGCCTGCTGCTCGGCGACGTAGGTCTCGGGGTTCTCGGTGAGGTTGAACCCGAGGTCGTTGACGATCCGGTAGCGGTCCCCGCCCAGCGGCTTGATGGTCCAGCGGGACCCCTTCGCCCCCAGGATCCCGCCCACGATCGGCGAACCCCAGCTCGCGGTCTCGTTGGGGGCCGTCGCGCCCAGCCCGTTGGCGAGCTTCAGGAACAGCGGCCGCTCGGTCGGGATGTCGGAGGACGGCTTCGGCTTGGGCTTCGGGTCCGGGTTCGGCTTCGGGTCCGGCTTCGTCGGGGTGGTCGGGTCGGTCGGCGTGATCACGCCGCCGGACGTGGATTCGAGCACCCACCCCTGGTGCCAGTCCTGCTTGCAGGTCCACACGCCGAGCTGCTTGAAGTCGGCGTCGTGGGCGAGGCAGTCGTCGCCGGAGATCCGGATCTGGTACTTGCCGTTGCCGATCGCGGCGAGCTCCCACTTCTGCCGGGAGGAGTTGCTCCACGGCTGGAGTTCGGCCAGGTAGCCGCCGTTCTCGGTGAGTTCCAGCCCGTACGAGCTGGTGATCCGGTAGCGGCCGCCGCCCGCCGGGGAGAGCTTCCACTTGGACTCGTTGCCGCCCCGGAGCCCGGCGACGACCGACGCGCCGGCGGAGCCGTTGACCGGCACGGCGCCCAGGCCGTTGTCGAGCTTCAGGTACACCTCGGTGCCGGTGCCGCCGCCGGTGCCGCCGGGCGTGGGCGGGGTGGTGGTCGGCGGGGTGCCGCCCCAGGCCCAGTTCTGGTTGGGCGCGTCCCGCCGGTCCTCGGAGCCGCAGGCCCAGGCCGCCACCGTGCTGCCGTTGGCGGTCCGGCCGCTGAAGTCGTCGACGCAGACGTCCTTGGAGCGGTCGTCCTGGTCGGTCATGTGCCGGAAACCGCCGCCGGCCGACATGTTCCAGCGTTGTCCGGGGATCTCCAGGCAGTCCCACACCTGAAGCTTGGTCCCGTTCGCCGTCTTGTTGGCCTCCAGGTCGAGGCACTTGCCGTTGGCCGCCTGGAGCTTGTAGCCGTTGTACGTCCATTTCTGGGCGTCGCCACCGTTGCATTCCCACATCTGGACGGGGGTGCCGTTCGCGGTGCCGTTGCCGCTGACGTCCAGGCAGGCGTGATAGCCGGGGCCGCTGGAGTCGGGGGTCAGGCTGCCAGTCCTGGTGCCGTAGCCGGAGCGCGCGGGGAAGTGGACGGTGCGCACGTCGCCGTCGCACTTGTAGGGCCGCGCGGTGCCCGAGCGGCAGGTCCACGGCTCCTTCTTGACGGTGTCGCCGTCGTTGCCGGTGAACGCCCAGTTCAGGTAGCCGCCGTCGCCCCGGTTGCGGAAGGTCGAGTCCCCCTGGAAGACCCAGATCCGGAAGACGTCGTAGCCGGACGGCTCCTTCTTCTCCTTGTCCAGGAAGTGGTTGAGCTTGTAGGTGGTGTCGAGCAGCACCCCCCGCATGTCGGACTTGTACTCGTTCCGGAACCACTCGGTGTCGTACAGGTCGGTGCCCACGGTCTTGAACACCATGACGTTGAACCCCGGGAACTTCGCGCTCAACTTCGTCGCGGTGTTCTGGGTGAACTCCGCGTTGTCCAGCTTGTTGAGGTTGGCGGCGTCGTGCATCAGCCTGATCGTGTCGAAGGCGGAACTGATCAGCGCCGTCATGCAGTTGCCGCCGCCCGGCGAGGCCGGGGTCCCGCAGGTCTTGTCCACCGGGGCCGCCGCGGGCGCGGCCTGGGCCTGCGCGGTCAGGACGGAAACCACGGCGACGGCGGCGACCCCGCAGGCCAGGGCGCGTTTCAGGCGGGAGAGGAGGTGCAAGGTCGGAACCGTCTTTCTTCTCGGGGAAGTTGGATGGTGGCACCGGAAGTCCGCCGTCCCGCGGCTCCTGACGCGATCCATATGACAAGATCAAGAAGCCTGACGCCTTTCACGCGCCACCCCGGTCGGCGAGCCCCGCGGACCGACCTCGATCCCTGCGGCCCGGGCGAACGGCCGTCAGGGAGTCGTCAGAGATTGGAGGACCCGCGAGGTGTCCACATCACCGGAGTTCCGCGGCTTCGACCTGGTCCGGCGCGGCTACGACCGCGAGCAGGTCGACCACTACCTCAGGGCCCTGTCCGGGGCCGTTTCACTGCCGCCCGTGCCGGCGTTCGAGATCAGGTGGCGGGGCTACGACCGCGAGCAGGTCGACGCGCGCATCGCGGACCTGCTGCGCGGCGGGGGCAACAGGGGCGGCAGGGCGTAACCCCACGACCCCACTCGGCGGGCTCGGCGTGGGGGGGGGGGGGGGCGGCCGGGACCCCCCCCACCCCCCCCCCCCCCCCGCCCCCCCCCACCCCCCCCCCCCCCCCCCCCCCCCCCCCCCAAACCCAAACAACCCCCCCCCCCCC
>NZ_JBHUAL010000140.1:2740-25883 GCF_042789775.1 Kitasatospora sp. NPDC056800
GCGGCCCGCTCGGGGCCCCTGGGGGGGGGGGGGGCCACCGGGGGGGGCGGGGCCAACCCCCCCCCCCCCCCGCGGGGGGCGGGGGGTGGTACGTCGGCCCGGCCGACTTCCCACGCAACGGCCCGGCACGGTCAGCGCCGCCTCGAACGCCCCGAACGCCCCGAACGCCTCGTCCACCGCGGGGTCCGCCACCGTCCCGGCGGCGACACCCCCGCCCCGCTCGTGGATCGGGCCGCAGACGCCGAGGCGTCACTTACTGTAGGCACATGAGTGCAGATAGGCGTGTCCGGGCCGATTCGACCCGGTTCGACACGGATCGCCCCGGCGGGTGAGGGCGTCATGACCGCACCCCGGATCCCCCTCACCATCGACAACACCGCGCTGGTCCTGATCGACCACCAGGTCGGCACGATCGGGTGGGCCGGCGAGCTGGCCGGCGAGGACGAACGCGACCAGCTGACGATGTGGGTGCGCACGATCGTGCGCTTCGCGGCGGCGGTCGGCGTCCCCGTCGTCCTGACCAGCAGCCTCGAGGACCGTCAGCAGGGCCCGCTGCTGCCCGACTTCGAGACCCTCGTGCCCGCCGCGTACGCCGCCCGGGTGCGGCGCGCGGGCGTCATCAACGCGTGGGACGACCCGGCGTTCGTCGAGGCCGTCCGTGCGACCGGCCGGGAGAACCTCCTCGTCGGCGGCCTGACCACCGAGGTGTGCCTGGTGCCGCCGGTCCTGTCCGCGATCGAGGACGGCTTCGGCGTCGCCGTCCTGCTCGACGTGTCGGCGGCCGGCACGCGCACCTCCGCCGCCAACAGCCGCGACACCCTGCGGGCCGCCGGGGCAGAGCTGCTCACCGTCGTCCCGGCGCTGACGCGGCTGCTCGGCAGCTGGCAGAGCGAGCACGCCGCCGCGTTCTTCGACGCGATGGGCGGCGAGGGCGTCTTCGCCGCCTTCGCCCGCGGAAACCTCAGGTAGACCCCGCACCGACCTCGAACCGGTCCCGCACCGGCCTCGAACCAACCTCGCACCAACGTCGAACCGACCTCGCACCGACCTCGGATAGGGAGCACCCGCATGTCCGGCATCACCGCAGCCGACCGCTTCGAGATCCACGAACTGCTGGCCCGCTACTGGAAGACCGTCGACGAGGGCGACCTCAAGGGCTTCGCCGACACCTTCACCGAGGACGGCAGCCTCACCAACTACACGGGGACGACGACCGGCCGCGAGGCGCTCGCCCAGTGGCTCGACGACTACGGCCCTAGCCGCGCCGGCAACCGGCACATGAGCACCAACACGACCGTCACCGAGGTCGACGCGGACACCGCGACGGTCTGGAGCTACATGGTCGTCATCGCCGCCTTCGAGCCGCGGACCCAGACGCCGCACGTCGCGGCCTACGGCCGGTTCAACGACACGGTGGTCCGCGTCGACGGCGGGTGGCTCTTCAGGGAGCGCCTGATGGACGACCTCGCCCTGAACGCCATCGACTACCCGGGCTGAACCACCGCGGGCGGCGCTCCCTGACCGACGGCGCCGTCCTGCGCGATGACGGCCTGGGCCCGCTGCGTCCGCGCGCTCAACTGCTGGGCGAAGCTCCGCAGGGAGTCGGCGTTCCTCGCGATGTACTGGTTGTCGTAGGCGGTCTCCACCGCGACGAGCCGGCCGACCGTGTTCAGGGAGATCTTGCAGGCGATGTCGGCCTCGGCCGTCGGCACCTCGTCGGGGCTGCGCGGGGGCGGCGTCCCGGCGGCGGGGGTGGTGCCCGCCGCGGGGGTGGCGCCCGCCACGCCCCACTTGCGGTCGCTGTAGGCGTCCGCCGGGTTGGCGTAGCTGTAGCCCTTCCCCTTCATGCACGCGCTCCACTGCGCGTACGCGGCGGTCAGGCGCGGGTCGGTGAGGGGGATCCGGGGGCCCTTGTCGGGCAGGCCCTGTGCGGTACCCGGCACCGGCGGCGGCCCGCCGAGCGCGTCCGCGCCGGCCTGCCAGCAGCCGCCCTTGGGCACCGGCCTGCCGTTGAAGCTCGTGACCGGCTTCCCCGAGGGGTCCGCTCCGTAGAGCACCGAGGTGACGTTTGGGGAGAGGGTGGAATCGGGGATGACCTGGTTGCGGTCGTACCCCTTCTCGGCCGCCTTCGCCGGGGCGAAGTACCCGTAGAGCTGGGTCCGTTCCCTGGCCGCCGTCGCCGCCTGGGTGAAGGCGTCGTAGGTCTCCTCCGGGGCCTGGAGGCCGAAGTCCTTCATGCAGCGGGCCGCGACGAGGTGCGAGGCCCGACTGATCGTCACCGCCTGTTCGGCGGTCGGCTTGTAGCCGTCGAGGGGCAGGGTGATCTGCTCCGGCCGGTCGATGACCGGCACCTGGCCCGTCGGCGGCGGGCTGGAATTCGCCTGGCCTCCACCGGAACAGGCGGAAAGGGAACTCACGGCCACGGCCAGGACGGTGAGCGCGAGCGGGGCGCGTCCCCGCGGTGGCATCGGCATCGGAATTCTTCTCCTCCCTGGAGAAACGCGGAGAAAAGCGGGCGGCGGGCATCCGGAGGAAACCCGCCGCCCCTGGCGGAATCACACGATCTGCACTTCGGAAACGTGCGCGCTGGTGAAGCTGAGGCTTCCGCCGGCGTAGAGGTTGTACGGCGTGCCGTTCGCCGTGATGATGCCGTTGTTCCACTGCGAGGTCACCAGGTTCACGCCGTCGACGTTGGGGTAGATGGCCCCCACGCTGCCCGCGTAGCAGAGCTGCCAGCCCGACATCCACAGCTCGATGCCGTAGGCCTTCGCCCCGCCGCCGGGGCACTGCACGGGGCCGATGGCGCTGGCGGGCGAGGCGGCGACGACGCCTCCGCCGACCACGGTGGCGGCGGCGAGTGTCACCGCGGCAATTCGCTTGCTGATACGAAGATTCATGGAAGTACCGCTCTCCCTGTCCCATTCGACTGACGGATCGTTGCGACCTGGCGATGCGGAATGACCGGCCCGCGCCGGGCTGTTTTCCCCGGCTCTCGCGGCCCCGTATCGCCGACAACGGAAGAGAGTGTCACTCGCCACCGGGATCGACCACCCCTTGCCGAGGACCGACGGAATAAAGCGGACAAAGGCGCCCTGGCGGATGGCGGGGAGGAATCCCGAAGACGATCGTCCGATTCGCCTCTGCCTGCGGATATGCCGGGAATTCGCGGCCGCCGGAAACAGGTTGATGTACGTACATCGTCAAGCGGCCTTCGGGCCGCCCTCCGGCCGCCGTCTAGCGCAGGAGCCGCAGGGCGAGGACGTCGCGGCGGGTGCCGTCGGATCCGGAACCCGCATGCATGGGGACCGCGAGGCGAACAGCCCCATCGCCGCCTCCGTATGATCCCCGCATGTCCTGGATACGCCGCCGCTCTCGCGCCACCGAGCCACCCGATGGCCGACTGCCCGATCTCGCGTTCCTCGCGCTGGTCCGCGATGCACTCGAGGAGGTCGCACCCGACAGTACGGCGGGTGCCGAGCTCAAGGGCAACTCGCTGCTCAGTCCGCGGGGTTGGGCCGTCGCCGTTGGGCCGGCGGGCCACGGGGACGACCGGCACTACGACCTGATCGCCATCCCGGACGTGAACGTCCAGCACGACCCGCCCTGCTTCGGGGACTGCGCCGTAGTCGTCACCACCCCGCGCGACGCGGCCGGACTGTGGGCCCGTTCCGCCGGCGCCTGCATGCTCGAACTGATCGACGGACGCGGCCGCTTCGCCGACCACCTGGATCCCGCCCAGGAACACGGCGTACCGGGGTGGCGGTCCATCACCTCGGGCGTGCTGGCGTACGGACTCTCCGCCGAGGAGAATCGCGACCTCCAGGAGGCGCTGCTGGAAGCGAATGTGCTTCACGAGATCGCCGACACCTTCACCGCCGACCTGGAATCGCCCTGGTTCAACGGGGTCCGCGTCTTCTACGGCGGCGCCCCGGGAGCAGTGGAGTCCGAGATCCGGATCAACGGCGAGCGGCACGAGGCCGCCTCAGCCGCACTGGCCGCGCTCAACCTGCCCGAGCCGACGGTCTTCACCGTCGCCCGTTCCTTCAGCCTGATGCTGCCCGCGGAGCGCACCCCGTAGCGGGTGGTGGTACGCCACTTCTCCATGTTCGGGACCTGAAGATGCTGGCGGTGGGCCGGTCGAGCCCGTCGAACTCGGTCTCCGTCTGGGACGGGACCTTGTTGTCCAGACCGATCCACAGCACCGCTATCGGAGGCCCGGCAGCGTGGTACGCCGCGTTGACGCAGCAGACCCGGCCGTGGCTGTCATAGAAGCTGTCGGTGATGTTGCCGGCCGCCGTCCACGTCGTACGCCTGCTCCTGGACTTGGCGCGGGCGCAGGAGACCGTCGTACAGGGAGATGCCGGTGCGGTAGTCGCCGTCCTCCAGCAGCATCCTGGTCGTGACGGCGGGCTGCTTGCCCGGCTCGATCGTGTAGGCGTACGTCGCGTTGGCCGACGCGCTCTTGTCCCGGCCTGGGTTCCACACGGCTGTGGTGCGGCCCATGGCGTCGTAATCGGCGTACGTGGTGCGGCTGTTGACGTCGACGACATTCACCGGCAGGGCGCGCAGGCCGTCGCGGGTGGTCGTGGTCGCGGACTTCTTGGCGTTGGTCGACCGGACGATCGTCAACTGGGAGCCACTCGCCGGGAGCGTAGGACGTCGTGCGGTCTCGGAGGTGATCAGGTCAACCCGGTACCGGGTCATCGGGACAGCCCTCGGCGGAGTCGGCCCGGCTGGGAAGCGGGTCTCCGTGGCCGAACACGACGGGCTGGAGCGTCTGCACGGTGGCGCCGGCCTTGGCCGTGCGGGTGACGGACTTCAGCCACAGGGCCCGGCCACCGCGGACCGACCTCTACCCCTGTGGCCCGGGCGAGCGGTCGTCAGAGATTGGAGGACCCGCGAGGTGTCCACATCACCGGAGTTCCGCGACGTCGACCTGGTACGGCACAGCTACGACCGCGACCAGGTCGACGCGCGCATCGCGGACCACCCCCGGGGCCGCGCTACCGGGGGGTCAACGTCTAACCCCGGGGGGGTTGTTGGTCCCGCTGGCGGCCCCGCCCCCCCCCCCCCACCAAGGGGTGTCCTGCTACTCCCATGGCGAACGCTCAGCCGGGCTGCGGGGCACGGACTACAAGAGACACCGGTCGGGCGCCAACGTCCGGTCGATGTACTCGTCGGAGTCGGGGGCCTCCCCTGTCAGGACGGTGGCCAGGAACTCGGTCATGGTGCCGTCGAAACGGACGAACTCGCTGATGTCGAAGCGCCACACCACGACCGGCCACTGGTCCGGGTCTCCGGCCGAGGTGCCCCAGCAGAAGTAGTCGGAGATGGTGTTGTTGGCCCAGACGAGCAGACCGCCCTTCGCCGGGAACGGCGCGTAGGGCCTGCCGAGCTCGGGATTCCACTCGTACCACCCGTCGAGCATCTCCTCGACTTCCACGTTGAAGTGGCGGAAGTGTTCGTACCTCTCCTCGTCCGGAGTGCCGGGGTCGAGGTCCGGGGTCACCATAGCGAACTCTCGCCGCGGAAGTGGGCACGGCCGTACCGCTCCACGAACGCACCGTAGTCCGAGGGCAGTTCGGTGCCTAGCCCTTCGACGGCCCCCTCCCAGTACACCCGGAACGGCTCACATCGGGGCTCCCCCATGATGTCCGCGAGACGGCCGACAGCGTTCGCCATTTCCCGTTCCCCCCTGACCTCCGAGCGGGACCATCTGCCACCGCAAGGGCTCAGCCTCCCATCGCTCACGATCTTCGACCCCCGCCCTGCCCGCCGGCCGTCGGCGGCCATGAGGAATCCGGGCGGGCAGGGGGCCGGCAAGCCAAGGGTCGCGTACGGCGACGCCAGGTGCGACCCCCTCTGCTGCGCCGCCCTGAGGCGCTGTTCGAACCCGCCCTGCACACCGGACTCCGCAGGGCGAACTCCTCGGCCTCCGCTGGGAAGACCTCGGCCTCGTCACCAGTACCGCCAGCATCCGCCGCACTCTCCAGCGCACACGCACCGGCGGCCTCACAACCCTGCCGACCAAGACCATCAGCTCGGAACGCCGCATCGCCCTCCCGGCCGCGTGCGTCACCTCGCTCCGCGTGCACCGTGAGCGACAGGCCCGCGAGAAGCATCAGGCCGGCGCAGAGTGGGTGGACAACGACCTCGTCTTCACCCGCACGGACGGTCACCCCATCGAACCCGCCACCCTCACACGGCACTTCAACGCGCTACTTCGCCACTCCCGCCTGCGGGCGATCCGGTTCCACGACCTGAGGCACTCGACTGCGACCCTGCTCCTGGAACAGGGCGTCGAAGGCGTCGTCATCAAGGAGCTGCTGGGCCACGCCCACATCGGCGTCACTGCCACGGTGTACGCCCACGTCCGGATCCGCCTTCAGCGGCAGGCCATCGACCTCCTCGGACACGCACTCGGAAACCTCGCCGAGACCGGAATCGAGGGCGACGAGCCGCCGCTTTGTGCAGCACCCGTCCGCTGACGTTGCCGTCAACTACTGCCGCCAGAGACCGCTGAGGCCCCACCGGAAGGCATTTCCGGTGGGGCCTCAGCTATTCCTCTAAAGCACCGAACGCGCCCTACAGCTCCCAGTTCCCAATGAGTTGTGGCCTGGATCCATCAGCCAGCTTCGCAAAGAAATCGTCAACGCAGTCCGCATATGCGAACACCGAGGAGTCCATCCCAGCAAAGAACTTGCCAGATGGCGACACATACACGGTGAGGTGAAATCCATCAATTCCCAATGGGCACAGGGATTCACCAACTACGCCAGAGCAGCGTCCAGCAATCCTCGCATCACGCGCGGTGCACACCCGCGTGGGGTCAAACTCAGTCCAGCAGAATATCTCCTTGCTATTCAAGTCGATGCTGGGCAGGTGCTCGATCCGGAGTTGCCAGAACGCCTCCAAGAATCGGTGCGCCGCAGGCGACACATCGAAGCCGACGAGCTTCATCTCACGTACGAGTCCAGAGACGTCGGCCACGACGCCAGGCCTCCAGCCTGCCGCTTCAACCAAACGGCGCCCTCGTCCATGGATTATCAATTCCATGCTCACCCTCCGACCGATAGGTCAGTCGCGCCACGCCTCACTAGCGCACTCTGGCAGGATAGACAGGCCGCCTCGGGTAGGCCAGTGGAACTTCTGACAGTGAGAAATTCGATATCGCTGAATTGAAGAGGACGCCCAAACATGCCCTCAAAATCAGCCGCATGATTGGCAAACAGTGCATTGCATGCGCGCATCTCCGCGCAGTTAGCCGCATCTCCCTCGAACATCTGCCCGCCATCGGCTGCAGCTTTCTGGATCTCAGGCTCCAGATAGGCTGGGCGGGAGGAAGCTCCAGAATAGCCAGGCTCCATCATGTCCGTGTTCTTGATGCGTGCAACGGAAGTCATCGTGGCATCTTCTGGCGCTTGCTTGGCGGCGGCGCGAGCAGCAGAGCCCATATCCGGACCACAGGAATTGTGGACCAAGATCGGCACATCGCCCGCCACAACATAGTACGTGTGGAAGTCGGCGATCGTCAGGTTGTACATCCAGGAGCGACCCGCAACAGGGCGCACGGCCGCGACCTCGATGAGGTCGCCGGATTCGCTCTTGAGGACATGCCCAACCGTGAGCTCACCCGCTGGCGTCCACGAACGGGTCGTGTCATCCCAGAAAGGGTGGTTGGACGTGGTGTGGACGGTTTCCTCGGCAACGCCTGCGGTTTTGATTGTCACATCGACGAGGTCTTCGTCGTCGTTGATCAGAGTGGCCAGGACAGGCCGGTCCCCGTTGTCCTCCCCTGCGGGTCGTTCCGGGTCGTTTGACTTGACCTTGTCGCCGATCTGGATTTCGCCGATATTCTTGCTGGTACCGTCGGCCATCAGAACGGGCGTGTCGGGCGTGAAACTGCAGTTTCCGAAGAGCTTTTTGAGTGCCTTCTTAACTACCCCAGATTCTTTGATCAGACCCTTGGCTGCCCTGGCGCCCTTAGCTGCTCCCTTTACGGCTCCGGGCCCACCACCAGCAATCTCCGCTACAGTCTCGGCGATCTCCCCGAACCTGTAGGCCGGATCGTTGTGTGAAATACCGAACAAGTCAGCTGCAGGGTGCGCAGTCGTTTTCATCGGAACAATGCCTGGAATGACGGTGACGCCAGCCTGCTGGTTAACCCCCGCCATGGCATTATTCATCGCGGCAAACGGGCTGTTCTCCGTCAGCCACCCGACGGCGGAGTCGAACCCGCCAGCAGCCATCTTTCCGGCTATGCCGGGAAGATCCTTTAGTTTGGGTCGATCCGGGAAGATCATGATCCCAAAGATCGAGATCAGTCCGCTGGGGTCGCTGAGGTTGACGGGGTTGTTGTTGCTGTAGGCGTAGCCGTTGATCTGCTGTGGGTCGGTGGGGTCGAGGATGGGGTCGACGGAGATGAAGCGGCCGTTGGCCGCGTCGTATTCGCGGGCACCGAGGTGGGTGAGGCCGGTGGTGGCGTCGTTGGTGCCGCCGACGAAGCCGCGTTCGGTTGGCCAGGAGGCCGGCTTCTTGCCTCGGGGGGTCCCGAAGGGGGTGGTGTCGCCTCGGGTGTAGTCGAGGTTGTCGGCGCTGATGGTGAGTTGGGCGGTTCCCTGCTGGTCGTTGATGAGGTAGTTGAGGCTGCCGTCGGAGGCCTTGACGAGGGTGACGGGACCAGCGGTGATGTAGCGGGTGCCGGTGACCTTGTTGGCAGTCTTGTCGAGCTTGAGCTCCTGGCCGTCCAGGTAGAGGGTCACCGCGTCGGGCTCACGGCGCAGGAGGCGGTTGCCGTTGGCGTCGTAGAGGAAGGTCGTGCTCTTGCCCGCGGTGGTGGACTTGGCGCGGTGGCCCTCGGTGTCCCACTCGAGCGCCTGGTCGCCGTCGACGGTGACGCGGCGGACGGTGTTGCCGGCCTCGTCGTAGGTGAAGGTGTCGGTCCGGGCGCCGGTCCCGGTGATGTCGACCCGGGACAGGGCGTGGGGCCGGCTGCCTCCCGCGGCGGGGTAGGTGGAGGTGCGCTGGGTCTGGTCGCTCGGCGGGTTCTCGGGGATCTGGGTGAGCTGCGCCCAGGGCAGCCAGCTTCCGGTGGCGTAGGCCCGCTTGGTGTAGTTGATCGCCCCACTGGCGACCGTGATGAGCTTCAGGTCACCGCCGGAGCTGACGACCGCTGCGGACGTGGGCTGGTTGAGCTGGCCGACGACCTGGCTGACGTTGCCCCAGCCCGCCCAGGTGGCGTCGGGCTTGCGGATGGTGTGCCAGATGTTTCCGCCCGCGATGGCGGCGACTTCGAGGCCGGCGCCGGTCGCGGTGGCGGTGAGGCTGGTGGGCGAGGTGAGCGCACCGGTGGCGCCGTAGACGTCACCCCACTTCTGCCAGATGCCGTTGCCGAAGCGCACGGTGTGCCAGAGCCTGTCGCCCGCGATCACGATGACCTCGAGGCCGGAGCCAGTGGCCGCGCTGGTGACACGGGTGGCTCCGGTGAGGCTGCCGGTCTCGCCGTAGACGTTGCCCCAGCCCGCCCAGACACCGTCGGGCCTGCGCAGGGTGTGCTTGAGCACGCCGTCGGACAGGGCGAGGACCTCCAGACCGGAGGCGGTGGCGGACAGCGAGAGCTGGCTCGGGTTGGTGATGGGCCCGACCACGTTGGTGACGTCGCCCCACCCTCCCCACTTGCCGTTGGCGTCGCGCAGGGTGTGCCACACCCTGCCGCCGGCGACGGCCATGATCTGCAGGGTGTTGTCGGCCCAGGCCGCCACGACGTACTCGACGGCGGCGGGCAGAGGCCCGGCCTGGGTCTTGTGCAGGTTCTCGAAGTTGGCCCACGTGCCGTCGGCGCGCTGCTGGGCGAGGTAGACCTGGCCGTCGGCGATCGCGACGGAGGCGGTCTGCCCGTCACCGGCGATGGCGACGGAGGTCACCTTACCGGTGTCCATCAGCGGACCGGGGGCGGCACCGAAGCTGCGGTTGGTCGCCTGGGTCCGGTTGCCGGCCGCGTCGTAGGTGTAGCTACTCCAGTACGGGTCCACTCCGCCGACATAGGGGGCAGTGGTCGAGGTCGGCTTGGCCACGCAATCGTCGGTCGACGACCAGGCATCGGTCAGACGCTGGGCGAAGTCGTACGTGTAGCACTGGGTGTCCGCGACAGTTGCGTTGTCGCGGTCGTCGCGGACCCGGGTGATGTTTCCGACCGGGTTGTAGGTGTAGGTCTTCTTGTCGAGGGTCTGCGGGCCGCTGCGCTCCCGGTCGGTCTGGACGAGAGCGAGTCGCTGGGTCGCGTTCTCGTAGTCGTAGGTCTGGACCGCCCTGGACCCGACGTTGCCGGTGACACTCTGCTGGAGCTGGCCCAGCGGCGAGTAGGTGTTGCCGAGCGAGTACACCCGGCTGCCGCCGCTCACCGTGGTGGGCAGACCCAGCGGCGTGTAGTTGCGGCGGACGGTCTCCTGCGGGAGTCCGCCGCCGGCCGGATAGGTCGTGGTGTCGACCAGGCCGGTGTTGGGCGTGTAGGTCTGGGAGGCGTTGTAGGTGCCGGCGAGCAGTCCTTCGCTGTCCGGGACGGTGACGGTGGTTCCGGTGGGTCGGGCCGCGCCGTCGAACCCGGTGATGCCGGTGGTGTAGGCCTTGCCGTTCTCCCAGCGGGTGCTGCCGGTGGCCAGACCGTTACTGCCGGGCAGGGTGTCGTAGGCCCACTCCGCCAGCTTGGTCCCCGTGGTGGAGCCGTCGAACATCCCCGTCTTGCGGCCGAGGACATCGTAGGCATACGCGAGCGTCTTGCCACGAGCGTCCGTGACGGTGGCAAGTGTGCCGTCAGTGTTGTAGGTGCTGGTGGTGGTGCCCTTGTCCGGGTCGACGGCCTTGGCCTGGCGGCCGAGCAGGTCGTACTCCCAGGTCCAGGCGTTGCCCGCGGCGTCGGTGAACCGGGTGAGCTTGCCGGCCGGGTTGTAGGAATACTTCAGGGCCTCGTACGCCGACACGGGGGCGTCGAAGTCCGGGCTCCCGCTCTTGTAGTGCCGCACCTCGGAGGTACGGCCCCGGGCATCGGTGATGGTGAGCGTGGGGGTGCCGCCGTCGGGCGGGGTCGTCGCGCTCCAGTTCACGCCGTAGCGGGTGGTGGAGCGCCACTTCTCCATGTTCAGGGACTTGAAGATGCCGGCGGTGGGCCGGTCGAGGCCGTCGAACTCGGTCTCCGTCTGGGACGGGACCTTGTTGTCCAGGCCAATCCACAGCGCCGCGACCGGAGGCCCGTCGGCATGGTACGCCGCGTTGGACCGGTAGACCCGGCCGTGGCTGTCGTAGAAGCTGTCGGTGATGTTGCGGCCGCCGTTGTGGGCGGTGCTGCCGCCGTGCGCCTCCTCCTGGACCTGACGCGGACGCAGCAGACCGTCGAACAGGGCGATGCTGGTGCGGTAGTCACCACCATCGAGCAGGGTCCTGGTCGTGACGGCTGGCTGCTTGCCCGGCTCGATGGTGTAGGCGTACGTCGTACTGGCCGAGGCGCTCTTGTCCCGGCCCGGGTTCCACACGGCCGTGGTGCGGCCCATGGCGTCGTAGTCGACGTACGTGGTGCGGTTGTTGGCGTCGACGACCTTCACCGGCAGGGCACGCAGGCCGTCGTAGCTGGTGGTGGTCGTGAACTGCTTGGGGTTGGTGGACTGAACGACGGTGGCCTGGGAGCCGCTCGCCGGAGTGTAGGACGTCGTGGTCTCGGCGTTGTTGACGTCCTTGACGGAGGTGACTCGCCCGTACTGGTCGTACGCGGTGGTGACGGCCGTCAGGTAGTGCGGGGTGGCGCCGTCGTAGCGATCCAGGGCTTCCGTCGTGATGGCGCTGCCCTTGCCCGGCTCCGGTGCTGACCCGAGGGGCTTGCCGTCGTAGGCCGTCCTGGCTTCGCTCGTAACGGTCACCGGCGTAGCGGCGGTCGAGCAGAGCGTGCTGGCGGTCTGGACGGACTGCGGGTAGGAGATCAGCCAGTTGGCGGTGTCGGGGGTGACGTAGGTGGTGCGGGTGCACTGCTCGTCACCGGTGACGTTCGTGTCGCCCTCGTCCGAGACGGTCTTGACCTGACCGTAGTCGTCGAAGGTGCTACTCGACCGCGCGGTACGGGCGGTGCTGCCGTCCGGCTGGAGCGCCTTCGTCGTCGTGCTCTCGGTGCGGACCATCGAGGCGGTCACCGGGGGCAGGACTGCGGCTTCGGGCCGGCCGGTCTCGCCCGGCGGGGTGGCGGTGGGCTTGCCGTCCTTGCTGGGCAGGGCCTTCACCGCCCGGCTCGCGGTGCCTCGGACCCAGGGGTTGTTCACCGTGCTGGTGATCGGCTTGCCACCGTCACCGTCGTAGACGATGGTCTCGCGAGCATAGCCGGCGAGTTCGTTGCTGTCCTTGACACCCTGGAGGGGGCTGACCGGCCTCGGCTGACCGTTGGCGAGGGTGTCGCCGTCCATGCCGCGGAAGTAGACGGTCTCGGTCAGGCTCTTGCCGGAGTCGCCGACGCGGGTGCGGACCCGCTGGTAGCCGCGGAAGTCGCTCCAGGTGCGCTGCTTGTCCGGGGTGAGCTCGGAGTTGTCGCGCCGCCAGGCGGCCCCGTCGAGGTACTCGTACGCGGTGACCTTGTCGGGGGATCCCGAGCCGGCGACCAGGTCGTGCTCGGTGACCTTCTCCACGAGGTACTTGTGGAACCAGTCGAGGACCGGGTCGACCGCGCCCTCGGGGGTCCACCACGTCGGATAGCAGCGCCTGGTGTTGCTGTCCAGGGCGGGAACAGACCCCGCAGCGCAGTCGATGGCGGTGTACGTGATGTCGGTGTTGGAGCCGGTCTCGGAGGTGATCCGGTTGACCCGGTACCGGTTCATCGGCGGCCGGCCCTCGGCCGAGTCGACCCGGTTGGGGCGCAGGTCCCCGCCGAAGGTCACCGGCTGGAGCGTCTGCGCGGTGGTGCCGGCCTTGGCGGTACGGGTGATGGACTGCAGCCACATGGCCCGGCCGCCGCTGTCACCGGTGGCAGGGAAGTACTGGTCCAGGCTCCAGGCGTCGATGTCCCGGTAGCTGCCGTCGCCCTGCAGGGCCTGCGTGCTGATGCCCGTTACGCGCCGCTTGGACCAGAAGGTCGGGGAGCTGTTGCGGCAGTCCTGGTCCTTGTCGCAGGACTGGTCGACCGGGGTGTCGAACCAGTTGGCGGCATTGGCCTTGGTGAAGGAGCAGTCCGCCGCCACACACCGGTCGGCAGTGGAGAAGGTGACCTTGCCCGCGGGCGACGCACCGTAGACCTGGCCGGCCCGGTGGCCGTACTCGATGCGGTTCAGCGTGACAGCACGGGTGTAGACCGCGTCCGCCTTGGGGGTACTGGTGGCGGCGCCACTGTTCTTGGCGTAGGCGTTCTTCTCCTGGTCGTAGAAGTACGCCACCGCATTGCCGTGCGGGTCCACGACGTAGTCGAGCTGCCAGCGCCAGGCCCGGTCGCGCGAGGAGTCCTTGAACGCGGGCGCGTAGCCCGGCTCGCCGGGCTGGTTGCCGAACACGGGCACGGTCAGGGCCGCACCGGTCTCGGGCTTGCCGGCGCTCCAGCCAGGCAGGCGGTTCTTGCCGAAGAAGTACTGGGTGCCGTCGGTCGTGGTGACCTTCCAGTACTCGTTGTCGGTGTCGCCGTTGGCGGTGTCCGACGCGTTGCCGTTGAGCTTCTCCACCCGCGAACCGTCGTCTTTCGACAGCTTCCACGTACCGCTCGCGTCATCGCGCACCAGTGCGGAGGCGCTCCCGTTGAGCGAGACCATGGCGTTGTCGGACTTCCAGCACAGGTCACCACCCGTGGCGGGAGCGTTGCTGCCCGAACCCTTGTCATCTGTGCACGCGGTGTAGCTGCGCTCGACGAAGCCGGGGTTGTAGTCCCAGCCGTCACCGATCCACGAGGACTGGTTGTTGGTGGACGCGGTACGCCCGTCGATGGCCCCGGACGAGTAGCCGAGGGCGACCTTGGGAGCCATGCCGCCGGGAACCGGCGGCAGCTCGATCGGGTAGGACCAGTCGAAGGAACCGGTGTTGCCGGTCACCGACCAGGTGCTGGACGGGGAGAGCGAGGTCGCCTTGTAGTTGCCCTCCGGGCCCGATGCCCCGGCGGTGGCGGCCAGAACCGTCGCACCGGCGACCGACGCACTCGCCGCCTGGACGAACGACGCCTTGACGGCGCCGTCAGCGGGAACCTGGTCAACGGGTGCGGAGACCACGACATCCGCCGTCAGGGTGCCGGCCTTGGTGTCATTCGACGCGGCCAGCGGCGTGGCCGTGCGGCACTGCGGCTGGTCCGGCGTGGTCAGCGCACACGGGGGAAGCTGAACGAAGGTCAGGCGCGAACCCCAGTCGGCCCCAAACGACTCCCGAAAGGCCTTGTAGTCCAGCTGGACCCGGGCCTTGTCCGGCGTGGCGCTGCCCGCCACCGGCTCCAGGTTGACCAGGACACCGTCGAGACCCACGATGGCCGCCGCAGCCCGGTCCGACACGGCCACCCGGACCTTCGACTTCCCGCCCGCCGCCGGCTCCGACCCGACGGAGGTGACGGTCAGCGGGAGGCCGGGCGCCTTCCCCTGGGGCGAGGACTTCGGCGCCGAGGCCGCCGGCACGTCGACCTCGGCCTTCCCTGGCTTGGGCCATGCCGCAGCCGGAGGCGCAGTCGGGGGCGCAGTCGGGGGCTGGGCCGCCTTCGGGCGCTCCACCTCGACCTTGGAGAGCGGGACGGCCTCGACGTGCTGGACGGGCGGCAGCTTGAACTCTCTGCCGGCCGCTACCGCGATGGCCGGAATCTGCACAGCGGCGGCGATCAGAGCCGTCACGGCTATGGGCACAACTTTACGGAGTACTGGGCGTGTTATTGCCTCGGACCGTCGCGTTCGCGGTCCGGGCAATGCGCCCGCTTCGGATGGATGCATCCGTTTCTTTCCTCTGGTCGTCTTGTGCGGGTGCGATCACACCCGGCGGGACGCTATCAAGGGCTGCTGACGAGACGCTCGTTGATGATTCGTCACGCACCTGACCGAAGGTCATTTATCTCTCTTTTATAACTCCTTCACACACTCGGCGACACCCCTCCGCATTGACAGCATGTCGCAAAATACGGCTTTGTCTCATAAAGTCCTCCCTTCTTACTCACTCTCCGCGCCGTGTGATCACAATGTGGCATCTGTTTTCCCCCTCCCCCCAGATCCGGCCACCTCACACTCCACCGGATCGTCACCACTCGCTTGCATGATGGGGGCGCCCTCGAACCGAACAGAAAGTGAAGGGGATGCACCATCACAACGCCCGCCGAATAGGGCGAACGACCCAAAAGTCGGCGGCCGCGCTGATCGCAGCGGCCACCGTCGGAATCGCAGCGATGGGACCAATTCCCGCCCGCGCGGACAGCGGAAGAACTTCCACCACCCCTCGACCGAACACCCCTGAGCAAGAAGCTTTTTTGAAGGCTCATCAGACCAGAAAGCCTGTCGAGGTCGCGGGCCGGCAGGACGAGACGACCGACCTCGTGGCGAACCCCGACGGCAGCTTCACCCTGCGTCGGCACGCGCGGCCGGTCCGCGCGAAGGTCGGTGGGCAGTGGCAGCCGGCCGACGCCACGCTGGAGCGCCGTTCCGACGGAACCATCGCGCCGAAGGCCTCCGTCTTCCCGATGACGTTCTCCGCCGGCGGCAGCACCGCGCTGGCCACCATGCAGAAGGACGGCAAGTCCCTCGCCATCACCTGGCCGACGCCGCTGCCGCAGCCCGAGCTGAACGGCAGCACAGCCCTGTACCGCGATGTGCTGCCCGGGGTGGACCTGAAGGTCCTCGCCGAGGCCGACGGCTTCGCCCACCAGCTGGTCGTCAAGACCCGCCAGGCCGTGAACGACCCCCGCCTGGTCCAGGTCACCTACGGCCTGAAGACCGCGGGCATCACGCTCAACGCCGACAAGGACGGCCGGATCGCCGCGACCGACACGGCCGGCGGCACGGTCTTCACGGCGGAGGCCCCGCGGATGTGGGACTCCCACGCCCCGGCCGCCGCTGCCCAACAGCAGCAGCCCACCGCCACCGCCTCCCCGTTGAAGGCCAAGGCCGCACTGGCAGCGGCCCCGTCCGCCGGCAGCACCCCGCCGTCGGACCCGGCCGCCGCCGGCAGTGGCGAGCACGCGCCGAAGACGATGGCCACCGAGATCACCGCAGACACCCTGCGGGTCACCCCGGACGCCGACCTGCTGCACGGCGCCGACACCGTCTTCCCGGTCGTCATCGACCCGACGTTCACCGACGGCTGGCGCAACCGCTGGGCGGTCGTCTACTCCGCCACGCCCAACGACGCCTACCCGGACGGCAACGGCTGGCACTCCGACAACCCGGCGGACGAGCCCCGCGTCGGCTACAACGGCAGCGGCAACACCCGCTCCTACTTCGAGATGAACACCCGCGGCCTGGCCGGCGCCACCATCATGTCGGCGACCTTCCACGTCGAGGAGACCCACTCCTGGGGCTGCGACCCGGCCGCGGCGGGTAACACCGAACTCTGGGCCACCGGCCCCATCAACACCACCACGCCGACGTGGAACAACCAGGCCTCCTGGATCTGGCAGCTCGATGCCAAGGCCTTCGCCCATGGCAACCCCGGCTTCTGCCCCGGTGTGCAGGGCGCGGACTTCAGCACCGAGAACCTGCGCCAGGTCGTCCAGGGCGTCGCCGACCGGGGCGACGACAGCGTCACCTTCGGACTGCGCACCCCGGACAACTACCTCGGCAACAAGAACAGCTACAAGCGGTTCAAGAACAACCCCTGGCTGGAGATCACCTACAACCGGCCCCCCGTCCTCCACGACTACGCGGCCTGGGAGGGGCAGTGGACGCCGGGCAGCAGCAGCAACGTCAACGTACCGTGCGTCAGCGACCCGGCCGCCTGGCCCACCGTCGGCCGCAACGACGTCGTCCTGACCGCCAGGATCTCCGACCCTGACAGCGACGTCGCCCTGAGCGCCAAGTTCGAGGCCTGGGACCACGACACCGGGCAGTACATCCTGGTCGATCGGGCCTCTGCCCCCAACGGGACCTGGGCCATCACGAGGCTCGGCTGGGCCAAGATGCGTGACGGCGGCCGCTACAAGTGGCACGTTCAGGCGGAGGACGGCATCGCCGGCTCGGGTTTCGGCCGTGACTGCGGTTTCAACGTGGACAGCACCCCGCCGTCCAAGCCGACCGTCACCTCCGCCGACGGCCACAGCATCGACATCGAGGACGTGCCCGCCCGCACCCCGCGCACGGTCAAGTTCGCCTCCAGCGACCAGTTCGGCCTGAAGGGCTTCTGCTACTCCCTCAACAAGCCCCTGCCCGTGGTCAACCAGGGCTGCGGCGGGACCTGGGTGGACGCCGGCCCGGACGGGACCGCCACGGTCTCCGTGACCCCTACTCTGTGGCCGACCAACCGACTCACCGTCCAGGCCATGGACAAGGCAGGCAACCTCTCCCCCTATGACGGCTCGGACGGCGGCCCGAACTCCAGCACCAGGCTGATCACCACCGCCCGCAGCAACTTCGTCCACGACGCCACCGACGCGGCGCTCGTCGGTGACCGACCCGGGGACCTGACCGGCGACGGACACGCCGACCTGGTGGCCGCCACCAGCACCGGCGAACTCGTTCTCTACCCCGGCCGCGGCGACGGCACCTTCGACCAGCCCCGGACCGTCGCCAACCCCGGATGGTCCGGCGCCCAGATCACCCACCGGGGTGACTTCGCCAGCCAGAGCCCGGGCCAGGCATCGGACGGCTACGAGGACCTCCTCGTCAAGCAGGGCACCCGGCTCTACCTCTACCCCGGCAACGGCATGGGCGCCCCAGACGAGTCCAAGCGCACCGAACTGCTCCATCCCAGCGGGGCCGACTGGTCGGGCACCAGCCAGATCGTCGCCGCCGGGAATCTCGACACCGATCCCGGTAGTGACCTGATCGCCAAGGACGGCGACTCCCTCGTTGTCTACAGCGGTACGGCCGCAGGGCCTCTGGCCACCGAGTCCGACATCAACAAACTGAAGCCCGGCACCGTCGTCTCCGCCTCCGGCTGGAGCGACTACGACGTCCTCGCCCCCGGCGACGTCAACGGCGACGGCATCCCCGACCTGCTCGCCCGACGCAACACCACCGACCCGAACGACGCCGAGTACGGACGCGTCCGCCTCGTCCTAGGCGCCCGCAACGCCGACGGTCTCGGCTACCAGGTCGGCGCCCCCGTCACCGGCACGATCTACGCCACCGGCTTCGACCCCCAGCACCGGCCCCTGATCACGACCCCGGGCAACCTGCACGGCACCGTCGCCGACAGCGGCAAGGGCTACCGGCTGTTCACCCCGACCCCGGGCCAGTCCACCGGCGACGTCCTCGCCACCACCCCGGCCGACCCCGCCGCCCCGGTGACCTACTACACCGCCGACGGGACGGCGCAGTCCACCACCTGCCCCACCGGCTGCCTGCTGATGTACCCGGGCACGCCCACCGGGCTCGGGCAGCCGCGCCTGGCCGCCCAGGGCAACCTTCACACCGTCACGGCGCTGGACGGCGGGCAGAGCCTGCGCAGCCCGGCGACGGCGATGACACGCGCCGCCGACGGCACCCTCGTCGCGGTCAAGACCAACGCCGACGGCAGCCTATGGGCGACCAACCAGACGAGCACCACCGGCGGCTTCCGCGACTGGTACGCGCTCAGCGGCCCTGGCGTCCACACCGGGGACCCCGCGCCGATCCTGTCGCCGGCCTCCGGCGGCACCGTGCACGTCTTCGCCCGCACCCGTACCGGCCAGATCGTCGACTACGCCCAGACCGGGCCCACCTCGGCCTTCAGCCCCGCGGCGGCGGTCGGCAGTTCCGCGCCGGTGTTCGCCCAGGACCCCGCCGTCAACCTCGCCGCCAACGGCAGCATGATCGTCACCGCCGTCGACACGGCCGGCGACCTGTGGGCGACCAACCAGCCCGCGCCCGGCGCCGCGTTCGGTGCCTGGTTCAAGGTCAGCGCCAGCGGCGGCCTCACGGGTCGCTCCGCGGCCGTCCTGTCGCCCGCGGGAGGCGGGACCGCCAACCTGTTCGCCCGCACGACGAACGGGCACATCGGCTACTTCGGCCAAGGCAGCCCCACCAGCGGATACAGCCCGGGTGCCTACCTCGGCACCACCTCGCCCGTCTTCGCCGGGGACCCGAGCGTCACCACGGCCTCCAACGGCACCATGATCGTGGCCGCCATCGACGTCAACGGCGACGTCTGGGCCATCGACCAGGCCGCGCCGGGGACGCCGTTCCGCGAGTGGTACAGGATCAGCGTCAGCGGCGGCACCGGCGGCGCCACCAGCATCGTGCTGTCCGCCGGAGCCGGGGGCACCGTCAACATCGTCGCCCGCACGAGCAACGGGCACATCGCCCTGTTCGGCCAGGGCGGCCCGACCACCGGGTTCAGCACCGGCGCCTACCTCGGCAACCCGAACATGACCTTCGCCGGGGACCCGCGCGTCACACTCCTCGACAACGGGGCCATGATCGTCATGACCACCGACGTTGCAGGCACCACCTGGGCGATCGACCAACCCGCCCCTGGATCCGACTTCCGCTCCTGGTACCGGATCTGACAGCTGGCAGGAGGAAATGAGTCCGGCTGGCCTGGCAGCACACGCCAGGCCAACCGACAACTCAAGCTGACAGCGGGTGATCCGCGCCCCGCCCTGGGCAACTGTCGTCGGCTGCGGCACGCCGGGCGCGGTCGGCGGCGGGGTGCCGCACGGGGTAGGGCTGCCGGAGGCCGCGGTCGTGGCGGAGCCGCAACCCGAGGACAGCGGTGCGGCGTCAGTGGCGGCCGCGAGGTGGCGGTCAGGCGGCGGGCGGGGCATGGAGGGCTGGCGCATCGGGCGGGCCGATCACGCCCGCCGCCGGACGGCAGTGAGCCGCGCCGCTTCGCCGGCCACAGTCCTTGCCAGGGTCCACGCCCCGCCGAAAGCCGCTCCGGGGCGCGTCTCAGTCGTCGTCGCGGCTCTGGAAGTACCACTGCTGGGCTTCACCCCCGTGGAGCCGGTCGGCTCCACCGGGGCGCTGTCCTTGCCGCCGGTCAGGGACAGGGCCCTGCCGTCGCCGACCACCGCGGTCTTGAAGCGGCCCTGGTTCTCCAGCGCCACGTCCCGGTCCGCCGGGTTGTCGCTCAGGACGGCGTCGTCGCCGTCGACGGCCGGGTACCGGCCCATGCCGACGTTCCGGACGGTGTCGTACCGCCCGTTCTCCTCCACGTCCCGGTGCCGGGTGTCGAGCTCGCACGCCTTCTGTCCGACGACCCTGTCGCCCCGGGAAGGTGCTCCCCCGCACCGGCGGGGCCGGGCGCGTCGGCCGCCCAGGGCCCACCTATGCCAGTCCCGCCGAAGACCACTCGACCGGCGGAATCCGGCGCGCAGCGCCGGTCGGCCCCTCGTGAGACTGGGAGCGCAGTCGCCTCGCGGCCGATCGGTCCGCACACGTCCGGCCTGCTGTCCGATGGGGAGCACAGGGAGTCCGGAGCCTCGGACGGGCCTCGCAGCCGCCTCAACCCCCCTTGGGAGTGAGCCCCATGCGAACCTCTGCGTTCTCCGACGACGGACCCGGCGGACCCGACCGCCTCGGCGACACCCGCGACACCCGCGACACCCGAGCGGGCGGCGAACCGTCCGCCGGGGCGGCCGGCCGGTGCCGCCCGGCGGTGACGGCCGTCCGGGGCGGCCTGGTGTGGTTCCGCGACGACCCGTTCCTGACGCCCGAGGGCGAGGACGACGGGGACGCGCTCGTCTACGTGGAGGACGGGCTGCTGGTCTGCGAGGACGGGAAGATCGTCGCGGCCGGGGACTACGGCGACCTCGTGCGCGGCCTCCCACCCGACACGAAGATCGTCCACTACCGCGACAAGCTGATCCTCCCGGGCCTCGTCAGCACCCACGTCCACTACGTTCAGACCCGGATCATCGCCGCCTACGGCAACCAACTGCTGGACTGGCTCAGAGCGGACGTCTTCCCGGAGGAGGCCCGGTTCTCCGACCCGGACTACGCCCGCGACGTCGCGGCCCTGTTCTGCGACGAGCTGCTGCGCAACGGCACGACCACGGCCCTGGTCAACTGCGCCACCTACCCGGAGTCGGTCGACGCGCTGTTCGCGGAGAGCGTCGGTCGCGGGATGCGGCTCGCGGCCGGCAAGGTGCTGATGGACAGCGAGGAGTGCGCGGCCCCGCCCGAACTGCTCGACGCCTCCCCCGAGGTGGGCTACGAGCAGTCCAGGGAGCTGATCGAACGGTGGCACGGGGTCGGCCGCAGCATCTACGCCGTCACCCCGCGGTTCGCCGTCGCCTGCACCCCCGGGATGCTGCGCGCGGCCGGGGAGCTCTGGCGGGAGTACCCCGGCACGCTCCTGCAGACCCACCTGGCGGAGAACCAGGCCGAGGTGGCGAAGGTCCACCAGCTGTTCCCGGAGTGCGAGGACTACGTCGACGTCTACGAGACGTACGGCCTGCTCGGCCCCGGCGCGGTCTTCGCCCACGCCGTGCACCTGTCCGAGCGCGAGTGGAAGCGCCTGTACGAGACCGGCAGCGGCGTCGCGCACTGCCCGACGTCCAACCTCTTCCTGGGCTCCGGCCTGTTCGACATGCCCCGCGCCACCGACCCCCTCCGGCGGGTACTGGTCGGACTCGGCTCCGACGTCGGCGGCGGCACCAGCCTCTCCCTGCTCCAGACCGCGGGCGAGGCCTACAAGGTCGGCGCCCTGCGGGACTTCCCGATGACCGGGGTCAAGCTGTTCTACCTGGCGACCGTCGGCTCGGCCTCGGCGATGCGCCTCGACCACCTCGTCGGCTCGCTGGAACCGGGGCACGAGGCCGACTTCATCGTCCTCGACCCGGACGCCACCCCGCTGCTCTCCGCCCGCACCTCCAACGCCGGCTCCCTCGGCGAACTCCTGTTCACCTTCGCGCTGATGGGGGACGACCGCGCCGTCCTGGCCACCTACCTCAACGGCCGGCTCGCCCACGAGCGGGACGCCGACGACGCGCCCACCGGGTCCGGGCGCGAGCCCGTCCGCCGGTTCGACGCCGGCGGGGGGAAGCGGTGGCAACGGACCTCTGAGCGCAACTACATGCGGTGGACGGTCTACGACCCCGAGACCGGCTGGTCGAAGGAGCGGGGCACCACCAGCAGCGTCCCCTTCGGTCCCGGCATCGACGTGTACAAGGACTCGCTCTGGTCCCTCGGCACGGGCGGCTGGAAACCCTTCCAGATGATGTGCAACCGCTACCAGAAGGAGGACGACACCTGGTACACCAGGCTCTTCGTCAACGACGTCGAGGGCAACTACGTGCTCGCGTCCGACCAGGTCGCGGTGCAGCACGCCAACGACTTCCTGTACTGCGTGAACCACCGCACCGAGGACGACGCCCGCCTGTGGTGGACGCGCTACAACTCGGAGGGCCCCGAGCATGGTTGGTCCCCGCACCGGCCAGTGGAGGACGACCGGGACGTCGCGGTCCGGTCGACCAACCCGGCCGCGACCACCGTCTACGACGGCCTCCTGTACTGCGTGCACGACGACGAGGACGGCTTCCTGCGGTGGATCACCCACGACACCGCCACCGCGACCTGGGGCACCGACCGGCTGGTCCCCGGCGACATCGAGGTCGCCCGGGCACCCGTCGTCGAACGCTTCAAGAACGACCTGTACTGCGTGCACGACCGCGGCGGGGACGAGCTGTACCTCATCACCTACAACAGCGAGACGGACGAGTGGAGTTCCGACGAGCCCATGGTGGACACCGACGGGAACCCGATCCGCACCGGCTACCGGCCCGCCATCGCCCGGTTCAACGACTACCTGTACTGCGTCTACTTCGTCTACGAGAACGCCTACTACGGATCGCTCTGGTGGACCCGGCTCCACGAACTCGGCGACGAGTGGAGCGTCCCGGAACACATCCCCGACGTCTACTCGAGCTCCGGGCTCGACCTCACGCCCTACTACGGCGGCCTGTACTGCATGCACCGGTTCTGAGCCGGCCCGCGCTGCCCGTCCCCGACGATCAGCCGAGGAAGAATCCCGCGGCCTTGACCGCTGCCGCGGCCGGGGCGCCCCCCCCGGGGGCGGGGCGGGCCGCTCCGGG
>NZ_JBHUAL010000141.1:0-25652 GCF_042789775.1 Kitasatospora sp. NPDC056800
CCCGTGACAGGGTGCCCGCCCAGCGGCGTTGTTCGGGTCCGGACGGCCTCGCGGCGCCCTCGGGCGGCCTTGTGGCGGCCCTCAGGCGGCCTCGTGGCGCCGTCGGGTCGGGGTCAGGGGCAGCGCACGACCTGGCCGGCGTAGGCCAGCCCGCCGCCGAAGCCGAAGAGCAGGACCGGGTCGCCGGGCGAGAGCTCGCCGCGCTCGACCAGCTTGGAGAAGGCCAGCGGGATGGAGGCGGCCGAGGTGTTGCCGGAGTGGACCACGTCCCGGGCCACCACCGCGTCCTCGCCGAGGCCCAGCTTGCCCGCGATCGCGTCGATGATCCGCAGGTTGGCCTGGTGCGGGACGAAGCCCTTCAGCTCGGACGGGGCGATCCCGGCCCGCTCGCAGGCCTGGCGGGCCAGCGGGGCGAGCTGGGTGGTGGCCCAGCGGAAGACCGACTGGCCCTGCTGGCTGATCACCGGGTCCCAGCCGGTGATCACCACGGCGTCGCCCCGCTCGGGCTCGGAGCCCCAGACCACCGGCCCGATGCCGGGCTCGGCGCCCTCCTCCTGGGCCTCGACCACCGCGGCGCCCGCTCCGTCGCCGAAGATCACGCAGGTGGAGCGGTCGGTCCAGTCGAGCGTGTCGGACATCCGCTCGGCGCCGATCACCAGGGCGCGGCGGGCCGAGCCGGCCCGGATCGCGTGGTCGGCGGTGGCCAGGGCGTACGAGAAGCCGGAGCAGACCGTGTTGATGTCGTACGCGGCGGGCGAGCGCACGCCCAGCCGGGCGGCCACGGCGGCGGCGGTGTTGGGGCTGCGCTCGATCGCGGTGCAGGTGGCGACCACGACGAGGTCGATCTCGTCCGCCGTCCGGCCGCTGTTGGCGAGCGCCTTCTGCGCGGCCTCGGTGGCGAGGTCGACCAGGGTCTCGTCCTCGGCGATGTGCCGGCTGCGGATGCCGACACGGGTGCGGATCCACTCGTCGTCGGTGTCGACGAGCCCCGCCAGGTCGTCGTTGGTGAGGACCTTGGGGGGCTGGTAGTGGCCGAGTGCCACAATGCGCGAACCGCTCATACTGCCATGGAACCGGGTTACCCGCTGGTCAGCATGGTATGACCGGCGACAGGATCCGCCCCCTCGATCTGTAGGAGGTGGACAAGGGGCCTTGGGGCGCCCGGGTTCCGTGCCCGGCTTCCGCGGACTCCGGGGTCAGAGTGCCAGCGTGGAGGCGTCGCCCATCACGACGACGGGGTGGGCGGCCGGGTCCAGGGTGCGGATCAGCTGGGCCATCTTGTCCTCGGGGATCGACACGCAGCCGTGGGTCGGGCCGTCGTGGTCCACGTGGAGCCAGATGCCGCCGCCCTTCTTGGAGCCCATCGGGCGGCGCGGGTCGAGCGGGGAGTTGCCGGGGACCCGGTTGTAGTTGATCGCGACCACGTAGTCGAAGGAGCCGGCCAGCTGGTCCCCGAAGAAGCCCGTGCCGGAGACCACGAAGCTCGGGTCCTTGTCGTACGGGAGCTTGCTGCCCGGGTCGGCCTTGCGGCCGCCCGCGTCGGTGAGGCTGAAGACGCCGATCGGGCTGCGCAGGTCGCCCTCGTTGTGGTCGGTGGTCCAGCCGCTCTTGCCGTTGTGGCCCTGCCAGGTCTCGCCGGCCAGCCAGCGGCCCTCGGGGGTGCGGGTCCAGAGGGTGACGGCGTTCTTGTCGGTGTTCTTGTCCTGGCCGGAGGCGACCAGTACCTGGGCGGTCTCGGCGGGGATCTGCGCGGTGAACTTCGCGCCGAGGCCGGGTATCGCGGCGACCGAGCCGTCCGTACGGGTCTGGCTGCGGTCGGCGGCGGGGGCCGCGGCCTGCCGGTCGGAGGCGGCCTGGGCGGCCGCGGGGGCCGGGGCGGGGTGGTCGGGCTTGCTGACGCCCTCCGGGCCGGGGCCGTCGGCGGCGGCGATGCCGGGCTTGGCGCCGTCCTGGCCGACGGCGTACCAGCCGGCGGTGGCGGCGACCAGCAGCGCGGTGCCGGCCATCACGGCCTTGCCGTGACGTTTCTGCTTGGCCTTGCGCCGGCGTCCCCGCGCGGCCGTCCGGGAACCCGCCACGGGTGCGGCGGCGAGCACGACGGGCCCGGGCTCAAAGGGGACGGTCTCGGGCGCGGGCACCGGCTGGTACACCGACGCCGCCTCGTAGCCGCCCTCCGGCTCACCCTGGTAGGCCTGGAACGGCTGGTCGTACGCCTCGGAGTAGCCGTCAGGAGTCTGCTGGTACGGCTGGTACACGCCCTGGCCGTACTCCTGCGGAACGGGCTGCCGGTACGCCTCGTGCTCGGGGTACGGCTGCTCGTACGACTGCTGCGGCACCCCGTACACCGGCTCCCGCATCGGCTCGTACGACGGGTACTCGGTGGCGCGATGAGAACCGGACATGCTGTCGATCCTGCCAAACGCCGTACCCGTTGGTAAACCCGGGTCAGGTGCGGAGGCCGTGAAGACAACCGCCGCCCGGGCCGACGAGCGGTCCGGGCGGCGGGGATCTTCGCAGGTCAGAGGCGCATCGCCTGCGGGGTCTCGCGACGCTCCAGGTCGGGGCCGTCGTACTCGCGGATGACCTCGTAGCGGGTGTTGCGCTCCACCGGGCGGAAGCCGGCGTCGCGGATCAGCCCGAGCAGGTCGTCGCGGCCGAGCTTGTTCGGGGTGCCGAAGTTGTCCGCGTCGTGGGTGATCTTGTACTCGACCACCGAGCCGTCCATGTCGTCCGCGCCGTGGCTGAGCGCCAGCTGGGCGGTGGTGACGCCGTGCATCACCCAGAAGACCTTGACGTGCGGGACGTTGTCGAAGAGCAGCCGGGAGACCGCGAAGGTCTTCAGCGCCTCGGCGCCGGTGGCCATCTCCGTGCGGGCCATCAGCTTGTTGCGCACGACGCCGTCCTTGGAGTCGTGGAAGTCGTGCTGGTAGCGCAGCGGGATGAAGACCTGGAAGCCGCCGGTCTCGTCCTGGAGCTCGCGCAGCCGCAGCACGTGGTCCACCCGGTGGCGGGGCTCCTCGATGTGGCCGTACAGCATGGTGGCGGGCGTCTTGAGGCCCTTGCCGTGCGCGAGGCGGTGGATCCGCGACCAGTCCTCCCAGTGGGTGTCGTGGTCGACGATGTGCTGGCGGACCTCCCAGTCGAAGATCTCCGCGCCGCCGCCGGTCAGCGACTCCAGGCCGGCGTCGATCAGCTCGTCCAGGATCTCGTCGGCGGGCAGGCCGCTGATCTTCTCGAACCAGTGGATCTCGGTGGCGGTGAAGGCCTTCAGCGAGACGTTCGGCAGCGCCGCCTTCAGCTCCCGCAGCGAGCGCGGGTAGTAGCGCCACGGCAGCGTCGGGTGCAGCCCGTTGACGATGTGCAGCTCGGTGAGGGAGTCGACCTCCATCGCCTTGGCGAGGCGGACGGCCTCCTCGATGCGCATCGTGTACGCGTCCTTCTCGCCCGGCTTGCGCTGGAACGAGCAGTACGCGCAGGACGCGCTGCACACGTTGGTCATGTTGAGGTGACGGTTGACGTTGAAGTGGACGACGTCGCCGTTCTTCCGCGTCCGCACGTGGTGGGCCAGCCCGCCCAGCCAGGCCAGGTCGTCGCTCTCGTAGAGCGCGATCCCGTCCTCGCGGGTCAGCCGCTCACCCGCGTAGACCTTCGCCTCCAGCTCGCGCTTGAGCCCTGCGTCCATGCGGTGACCCGCCTCCTCCGACATTCGATTCCTTGCCGGAATGAGCGTACGCCTATGCCGAGAGCAGCTCGGCGAGCAGTGTCGGGTCGATGTTGCCTCCGCTGACCACGGCCGCCACCGACTGGCCCCCGGTCTCGGCGGCGCGGTGGAAGTAGGCGGCCGGGGCGACCGCCCCGGAGGGCTCGGCGACGAGCCGGCCGCGGCGGGCCAGCACGGCCACGGTGGCGCGGATCTCGTCCTCGGTGACGGTGACGATGTCGTCCACGTAGGCGGCGACGTGCTCGAACGGCAGCACGCCGAGCGACGGGGTGCGCAGCCCGTCCGCGATGGTCCGGTAGGTGTCGGCGACCGGCCACTCGACCCGGCGGCCGGCCCGCAGGCTGGCCCGGGCGTCGGCGGCCAGCTCGGGCTCCACGCCGATCACCCGGATGCCGGGGCGGGTGAGCTTGAGCGCGGCCGCCGTCCCGCCGATCAGGCCGCCGCCGCTGACCGGCACCAGGACGGTGTCCAGGTCGGCCGGGGCGTCCTCGGCGATCTCCAGGCCGACCGTGCCCTGGCCCGCGATGATGAACGGGTCGTCGTACGGGGGCACCCAGACGTAGCCGTGCTTCCCGGCCAGCTCGGCGGGCAGGGTGTCCCGCTCCTCCGGCGCCACCAGGATCACCTCGGCGCCGAACGAGCGGGTGGCCTCGACCTTCACCGCGGGCGAGGTGTCCGGCATCACGATCACGGCCTTGATGCCGAGCTCCCGGGCCGCGTACGCCACCGCCTGCGCGTGGTTGCCGCTGGACTGGGCCACCACGCCCCGGGCGCGCTCGTCCTCGGTGAGCGCGGCCAGCCGGTTGTAGGCGCCGCGGGTCTTGAAGGCCCCGGTCGGCTGGAGGTTCTCGGGCTTCAGCCAGAGCCGCCGCTCCCCCTCGGCCGCCCAGGGGGCGGGAACCAGCGGGGTGCGCACGGCGACCCCCGCGATCCGCTGCCGAGCCGCGCGCAGCTCCTCCAGTCCGACCAGTGCCATACGTCACTCTCCTACAGGAGGAAGTTCACTCACTCGGTTTTCCCACTTGGTGGAGAGTACGACGGTGGTGCGGGTCCGGGCCACGCCCTTCGTGCCCGAGATCCGCTTGACCACCGATTCCAGGCCGGCCACGTCGGCCACCCTGACCTTCAGCATGTAGGAGTCGTCACCGGCGATGAACCAGCAGTCCTCGACCTCGTTGAGGTCCTTCAGCCGGTGCGCGACGTCCTCGTGGTCCGCGGCGTCGGTGAGCTGAAGGCCGATCAGGGCCGTGACGCCGAAGCCGAGCGAGGCCGGGTTGACCGTCGCCCGGTAGCCGGTGATCACCCCGGCCTGCTCCAGGCGGTTGATCCGGTCCGTGACGCTCGGGCCGGAGAGCCCGACCAGCCGGCCCAACTCGGCGTAGGACGCACGGCCGTTCTCCCGGAGCGCCTGGATGAGCTGTCTGTCCACCGTGTCCATATACCGTCCGCGTCCTTCCGAACCTCACCAGACCCACAGATCATTATCCGGATTCAAAGGCGCCGTGCGCCGAACGACCCGGATATCGCAGAGAAGATACTCTCCCGCCCCGGGTCTCCTTACTCCCCCTCAGCCGGTGCGCCCTCGCCGGCGGCCGTCTTGCGGGCGGCCGCCCCCAACTCCCCTTCCCAGCGCAGGTACAGGGAATGCGGCACGTCGACGGCGTCCAGCACCCGTCCGGCCACGAAATCCACGAGTTCGCGCACGGTGGAGCCGCCGGCGTAGAAACCGGGCGAAGCGGGCAGGACGACCGCCCCCTGCGCGTCGAGCTCCACCAGGTGCTTCAACGTCACCCCGTTGAGTGGCGTCTCGCGCACGCAGACGACGAGTGGACGGCGCTCCTTGAGGGTGACGCTGGCGACGCGCTGCAGCAGGTCCTTGCTCAGGCCGAGCGCGATCCCGGCCACCGCGCCGGTGGTCGCGGGCACCACGAGCATGCCCTTGGCCGGGTAGGAGCCGCTGGACGGGCCGGCCGCGAAGTCCCCGGCGGGCCAGTAGCGGACGTCGTCCAGGCCCTCGTCGCTCCCGAGCCAGGCGGCGAGGTCGGTGCGCCAGTGGGCGTCCCGGAAGGAGATGCCGGTCTCGTCCAGGATGGTGAGCCGGGCGGCGCGGCTGACGACCAGGTCCACCGCCTCGCCGGCGGCCAGCAGCGCGCGGATCACCGAGGCCGCGTACGGCGTCCCCGACGCACCCGAGACCCCGACCACCCACGGCTGACGCTTCGCAGTTCCCATGGGGCAATTCTGTCCCGGCTCCACCCGTGGTTCCGGACCGGGCCGACCGGGAGGGGTCCGGGAGCGCCCGCCCCTGGGAGGATGGGCGCATGGCAGCGACCCTCGTCGACCTCACCCATCAGGTGACCACCGCGATGCCGGTCTACCCCGGCGATCCGGCCGTCCTGCTGGAGCCCGCGCTCACCACGGCCACCGCCGGGGTGAACGTGCTGGCCCTGCACCTCGGCTCGCAGTCCGGGACGCACGTGGACGCGCCGTACCACGTGGACGTCACCTGGCCGACCCTGGACGGGCTGCCGCTGGAGCGGTTCACCGGCCCCGCCGTGGTCGCCGACCTGCGCGGGCTGGAGCCCCGGTCGGCCGTCACCCCCGGGCTGCTGGCGGCCGCGCTGGAGCGGGTCGCGGACTCCGGCGAGGGCACCGTCCTGCTGCTGGCCACCGGCTGGGCCCGGCACTGGGGCACCGACGCCTACCTCGCCCACCCCGCCCTGACCCCGGCCGCCGCCGAGGCGATCGTCGCCGCCGGGGTGCGGACGGTCGGGGTGGACGCGCTCAGCGTCGACCCGACCCCCGACCCGGGCCCGGGCGACCCGGCGGTGGCCGCCCTGCTCGCCGACCTCACCGACGAGCACGACCACGGCACCGCCGACGAGCCCACGCTGGCCGCGCACCGGGTGCTGCTGGGGGCGTCCGGCGGCGGGGTGATCGCCGAGAACCTGACCGACCTGCGGCCGCTGCTGGCGGCCCAGGAGGCCGGCCTGCCGGTGGAGGTCTCGCTGTTCCCGCTGCGGCTGGTCGCGGCGGACGGCGCACCGGTACGGGCGGTGGCCCGGCTGGGCTGAGCCGGACTCTCCGTCCGGGCCGGGGACTTGGTCTAGACCATCCCCCGTCAACGCCAGTACGCTTTCCGGCCATGGCTGAGATCATCGGAGTGATCGAGCGACTCTGGCGCTACCCCGTGAAGTCCACCGGCGGCGAGCGGCTCGACTCCGTCGAGGTGGACGAGCGCGGCCTGGCCGGCGACCGCCTCTACGCCGTCCGCGACGCCGCGGGGAAGCTCGGCTCGGGCAAGAACACCCGCCGCTTCCGCCGGATGGACGGCCTGCTCCGCCTCTCCGCCCGGCTCGGCCACCGGATCGACGGCCCCGAACTGTTCGATCCGCTCGGCCGCCCGGTCGACCGGCCGAACTCCTTCCTGCGCGCCTACCTCCAGCGCGAGGACGTCGAACTCGCCCGCGAGGACGCCGTCTCGCACTTCGACCGGCTGCCGGTCAGCGTGCTCAGCACCGCCACCCTGGACTGGGTCCGCGAGGCCGTCCCCTTCACCATGGTCGACGAGCGGCGGTTCCGCCCCAACATCGTGCTGCGCACCCCGCCCGGCACCCCGCCGTTCGTCGAGGACGCCTGGCTCGGCCGCCAGGCCTCCGGCGAGGCCCCCGGCAGTGCCAAGCTCTCCTTCGTCGCCTCCAGCGAGCGCTGCGCGATGACCGGCGCCCCGCAGCCCGGACTGCCGCACGCCCCCGAGATCCTCAAGGCCGTCGTGCACGCCCACGACGGCCGGCTCGACGCCCTCGCCGAGGTCGCCGCCCCGGGCCGCCTGCGGGTCGGCGACCGGCTGCTCCTCGGCTGACCACGGCCCCCGCGTCCGTCACCGCCCTTGCCCGAAGGGCGACTTGACCCTCGCGAACCGGCAGCCGAGGACGAGGCGCCGCGGGGTGCCGGTCACGGGCCCCCTCAGGGGGTGTCGCCGACGCTCCCGGACTCCGCCGCGGGGAGGGCGACCGCGCGCAGGTAGGCCTGGGCGAAGAGCTCGACGGTCTCGTCCGTCGACGGCAGCCCGTCCCCCAGGGCGGGTTCCAGCACCGGCCGCATCAGCGCGTGGTTGAGCAGCGGGCCGATCATCAGCTGGGTCAGCACCGGGGTGGGCAGCGGTCTCAGCCGGCCGGCCCGCACGTGCGGGCGCAGCAGCCGGTCCAGGCCGGCGAGCGCCTGCGGCAGGGTGGCGGCCATCACCCGGGCGGCGGGGCCGTCCGGGCGGCCGAGCAGGTCGGCGAAGACCGCCGGGACGATCCGCGGCTCGTGCACGAAGGCCGCGGCGAAGGTGGCGTGGAGCGCCCGGACGGTCTCCTCCAGGGTCTCCGGCGGGTCGGCGGCGAGGGCCTCCAGGTCGGGCAGCGCGGAGTGCCGCTCGAACACGGCGGCGAGCAGGCCGTCCCGCCCCTCGAAGACGGTGTGCAGGCTGGGCAGCGAGCAGTCGGCCCGGTCGGCCACGGCGTCCAGGGTGACCCCGGCCAGGCCGCGCTCGGCCACCAGCAGCGCCGCCGCCGCGATCGCGCGTTCGCGCACCGGCGGCCGTCCGCCCGGGTCGACGCCCGCCTCCCGGACGGCCTCGTCCAGCACCGCCCGGGAGCCGCCGAGCCTGCGCAGCAGCGTGCTGCGGGAGATGCCGGCCGTCGCGGCGATCGCCGTGAGCGGGACGTCCGCGACGTCCTGGCCCCGTTCCTTCGCCGCCGTGAGGGCGGCCGTCACCAGCTCCTTCATGTGAAGCATCGTACTACTTGACACCTGGGACGGTTCCAGAGATTCTGTATATGCAGGTTCCACGCGGACAGTGATCGATCGAGCACTGAAAGGGGAGAGCCATGAGCGTCGTGATCTCCGGGGGCGGGCCGGCCGGAATGATGCTGGGCCTGATGCTGGCGCGCGCCGGTGTCGAGGTGACCGTGCTGGAGAAGCACGGGGACTTCCTGCGCGACTTCCGCGGCGACACCGTCCACGCCTCCACCGTGCGGCTGATGGACGAACTCGGCCTCGGCCGGAAGTTCGCCGCACTGCCGCAGAGCCGCCTCGGCAACCTGGTGGTGCAGCCGCCCGGCTCCGCCCCCGTCGCGCTGAGCGCCTACGAGCGGCTGCGGCCCCCGTACAACTACATCGCCATGATCCCGCAGTGGGACCTCCTGAACTTCCTGGTCGCGGAGGCCCGGCAGGAGCCCGCCTTCACCCTGCGGATGAACACCGAGGCGACCGGACTGCTCCGGGACGGCGGCCGGGTCACCGGAGTCCGGTACCGCACCCGGGACGGCGAGGAGGGCGAGCTGCGCGCCGACCTCACCGTCGCCGCCGACGGCCGGCACTCCACCCTGCGCCGGGCGGCCGGCCTGGCCGCCCAGGAGTTCCCGGTGCCCTTCGACACCTGGTGGTTCCGGCTGCCCCGGCACCCCCACGAGCAGGCCCAGCCGCCCAGCCTCGTCCCCGGGTTCGGGTCCGGCGACATGGTGCTGAGCTTCGCCCGGACCGACTACTTCCAGATCGCCTACTTCCGCGCCAAGGGCGCCGACCCGCAGCTGCGCGCCGAGGGGATCGAGCGGTTCCGCGAGCGGATCGCCCGGCTGCTGCCCCAGTACGCGGACCGGGTCGACCAACTGGCGAGCCTCGACGACCTGCACCTGCTCGACGTCCGGCTCAACCGGCTGGACCGCTGGTACACCGACGGGCTGCTGCTGATCGGCGACGCCGCCCACGCGATGTCCCCGGCCGGCGGGGTGGGCATCAACCTCGCCATCCAGGACGCCGTCGCGGCCGCCACCCTGCTCGCCGAACCGCTGCGCCGCGGCCGTCCGACCGTGGCGGCCCTGGCCCGGGTCCAGCACCGCCGGCTGCGGCCGACGGTGATCATGCAGCGGATGCAGCGGGTCCTGCACAGCGTGCTGTTCGAGCCGGTCCTCACCGGCGAGCGGGCCGGCCCGCCCGCCCGGCTGGTGGCCCTCGCCCGGCACGTCCCCGGCTTCCCGGTGCTGCTCTCCCGCCTGATCGCCTTCGGCCCGCTCCCCGAGCACGCACCGGCCTTCGCCCGGCGCGACGCCTGAGCCCCGGCGGGCGGCATCCGCCCCGGATCCCCGCGAACCGTCCGTTCGGACGGGCGGATCGCGGGGAACGACCGTTGGCATGACGATCCCTCACCGCCTGATCGGCACCGGCGACCACCACGTCCTGGTCCTGCACGACTGGTTCGGCACCAGCGCGGGCTGGGGCCCGTTCCTCGATTACCTCGACGGCAAGGCCTTCGGCTACGCCTTCCTCGACTACCGCGGCTACGGGCTGCGCAAGGGCGTCACCGGCGCGTACACGCTCGCCGAGATCGCCTCCGACGCGCTCGCCCTGGCCGACCAGCTCGGCTGGGACCGCTTCTCGCTGGTCGGCCACTCCATGGGCGGCAAGGCGGCCCAGCAGGTGCTCGCCGAGGCGCCGCTGCGGGTGCGCAAGCTGGTCGGCCTGGCCCCGGTGCCGGCCGGGGAGTACCCGATGGACGCGGCGGGCGAGGCCCTGTTCTACGGCGCGGCCGAGGACCGGGAGAAGCGCTTCGCGATCCTCGACCTGGTCACCGGGCAGCGGGCCGGCCGGGTCTGGCTCGACCGCATGGTCGACCAGTCCCTGCGGCAGTCCACCCCCGAGGCCTTCGGCCGCTACGTCCACGACTGGACGACGGCCGACCTGCGGCGCCGGATCGACGGCAACCCGGTGCCGGTCAAGGTGATCGTCGGCGAGCACGACCTCGCCCTCACCGCCGAGGTGATGCGCGGCACCTTCCTCGCCCACTACCCCAACGCCGAGCTGGAGGAACTCGCCGGCAGCGGGCACTACCCGATGTACGAGGCCCCGGTGGCCCTCGCGACGGCGCTGGAGGACTTCCTGCACAACTGAGGCCGGCCCGGCCGGGGCCTCCGTATGATCCGACGATCATGACTGATCACGAGCTCTGGCACCGTCTGGACCGCATCCGCCACGAACGCGGGCTCCTCACCCCCGGCGAGCTGGTACTGCTCGCCGACCGGGGCGTGGCCGTCCTCGACCCGTTCTCCGTACTGGTCGCGCGGCGGGTGACGCTGTCGGCGGAGACCGTCCTGTACCCGGGCGCGACCGTCGAGTGCGACGCGGACAGCGACTGCGCGATCGGCCCGGGCACCGTCCTGTACGGCGGCGCCCGGATCGTCGCGACCGGCGGCGGGCGGATCACCGTCGGACGCCGCGCGCGGATCGGCGAGGGCGGCGCCGTGGTCAGGGCCGGGGCGGGCGAGGCCATCGAGCTCGGGGACGAGGTCAGGATCGCCAACGGCGCCGAGCTGACGGGCCGTTGCCGCCTCGGCACCGGCTCCCAGGTCCTCGGCCCGATCTCCGCCCGCGCGGTCGAGCTCGCCGCCGGCCGCCCGTACACCCACCCCGACCCGGACGGTCGCGGCGGCGTCCTCAAGGGCCACGGCCGGGCCCGGGGCACCCGGGTCGGCGTCGGCGAGGTCGTCAACGGCAACGGCGACTTCGCCGCCGCCCCGGTCGAACGCCAGCGGACCTACCACCCGGACGCCCCCCACCTGGGCGACTGACCCCGCGGCGCCTCCGGACCCGTACCCCGCACCCCGGGACCGAGGAGGGCGGCGGCCGGCCAGAGCGCGAAGCATCAGGAGGCGTGCGGGAGTTGGCGCGCGCCGCGGGGTAGACGCTGGCGCATGGACCCGAGACCCGTGCGCATTGGGCGTCTCATCCTTCTCGCTTACGTTCGATGCATGACAGATGAGCGAGTTGACGACACGTCGCCGGTGCTGGTGATCGGCGTCTCCGGAGCGGTCGGGCGGCACGTCGGGCTGCAGCTCGCGGCGGCCGGCGTGCGGGTGCGGACGCTGCCCCGGCGGGAGCTGCGCGACCCGGCGTCGCTGGAGGCCGCGGTGCAGGGCGCCGGCGCGGTGCTGCTGGGGTGGCCGTTCCCGACGGCGGACGGGGCCACCGAGGCCGTCGGCGTGCTGGCCCGGGAGGTCGGGCGGGTGGTGTTCCTGTCCTCGGCCGTCCCCGGCCGGCCGGAGGGCGGGATCGAGGCGCTGCTCGCCGGCAGCGGGGTGCGGCACACGGTGCTGCGGGCGCACGGCTTCGCCGCCGCGCTGCAGTGGGCGGAGGAGATCAGGGCCGGGGGCACGGTGCGGGGCTACGGCGGCGCGGCCGGGCTGAACCCGGTGGACGAGCGGGACGTCGCGGCGGTGGCCGTCCGGGCCCTGGTGGAGGACGGCCACGACGGCGCCCGGTACGTCCTCACCGGCCCGGAGTCGCCGACCCAGGCGGAGCAGGTGGAGATCATCGGCGCGGCCGCAGGGCGCCCGGCCACCTGGCAGGAGGTCCCCCGCGAGACCGCCCGCCACCGGATGTCCGCCGCCGGCCGCCCGTCGGCCGCCGTCGACGGCGCCCTGGACCTCGTCCACGCCCGCCTCACCGCCCCCGAGCCGGCCACCAGCACCGTCCAGGACGTCACCGGCCACCCGGCCCGCAGCTTCCACGCCTGGGCGAGGGACCACGCGGCCCTGTTCCGCTGAGCCGGTCCACGAGCGGCGGGCGGGCCCGGACGAGGCGGGAGGAGCGCCCCGTGAGCCCGCCGGCGGACGCGCGGATCAGATCCCGAGCCCCCGGACGACCAGGTCCACCAGCGCGAAGAAGAACAGCGAGATCCCCACGAAGCTGTTGGTCTGGAAGAACGCCCGGTTGAGCTTCGACAGGTCGTTCGGCCGCACGATGGTGTGCTCGTACACGAAGGCCCCCGCGACGACCACGAGGCCGATCCAGAACGCCGCTCCGGCGTCCGTCAGGAGCGCGAACCAGCCCAGCAGGAGCGTCGTCAGGACGTGGCACACCCGCGCGCCCCGAATGGCCGCCGGCACGCCGTACCGCGCGGGCACCGAACGGACCCCGTGCTCGCGGTCGGACTCGACGTCCTGGCAGGCGTAGACGAGGTCGAAGCCGCCGATCCAGATGCCGACGGCCACGCCCAGCACGACCGCCTCCCACGACCAGCTGCCCGTGACCGCGAGCCAGGCGCCGACCGGCCCCATCGCCTGGGCGATGCCGAGGATCGCCTGCGGGAAGTTCGTGAACCGCTTGCCGTACGGGTAGACCACCATCGGCACCACGGCGACCGGCGCGAGCGCCAGGCAGAGCGGGTTGAGCATCGCGGCCGCGCCGAGGAAGACCACCAGCGCGACGGCCGAGCCGACGTACGCGGTCTTCAACGACACCGCTCCGGTGACCAGTTCACGCGTGGCCGTGCGCGGGTTGCGGGCGTCGATCTCCCGGTCGATGATCCGGTTCGCCGCCATGGCGAAGGTGCGCAGCCCCACCATGCACACGGTGACGACGAACAGCTCGCCCCAGTGCACCCGCTTGTCCGCGAGGAACATGGCCGTCAGCGCGGCGATGTACGCGAACGGGAGCGCGAAGACCGAGTGCTCGATCATCACCAGGCGGAGGAACGCCCTGGTGCGCCCCGGTGTCTCGACAGCGGCCGTGCTCACAGTCCGTATTCCTTCCAGCGACGCGACACCAGTTCGGCGGTGGCCGGGTCGGAGGACACCATCTCCGGCCAGCCGCCGTCCCGGGTGTACCCCTCCTCCGGCAGCTTGCGGGTCGCGTCGATGCCCGCCTTGCCGCCCCAGAACTGCTGGTACGAGGCGTGGTCCAGGTGGTCCACCGGGCCTTCGACCACGGTCAGGTCCCGGCTGTAGTCGACGTTGCCGAAGGCCCGCCAGGCGACCTCCTGGTAGTCGTGCACGTCGCAGTCGGCGTCCACCACGATGATCAGTTTGGTCAGCGACATCATGTGCGCGCCCCAGATCGCGTGCATCGTCTTCTGGGCGTGCTTGGGGTACTTCTTGTCGATCGAGACGATCACGCAGTTGTGGAAGCCGCCGGCCTCGGGCAGGTCGTAGTCGACGATGTCCGGGATGATGATCTTCAGCAGCGGCAGGAAGAACCGCTCGGTGAACTTGCCCAGCGGGCCGTCCTCCGTCGGCGGGCGGCCGACCACGATGGACTGGAGGATCGGGCGGCGGCGCATCGTCACGCAGTCGATCTTCAGCGCCGGGAACGGCTCCTGCGGGGTGTAGAAGCCCGTGTGGTCGCCGAACGGGCCCTCGGGCAGCATCTCGCCGGGCTCCAGCCAGCCCTCCAGGACCACCTCGGCGTCGGCCGGGACCTGGAGCGGCACCGTCTTGCAGTCGACCATCCGGACCCGCTCCCCGGCGACGAAGCCGGCGAAGAGGTACTCGTCGATGTCCCCGGGCAGCGGCGCGGTGGCCGCGTAGGTGACGGCCGGGGGGCAGCCGAAGGCGATCGCGACCGGGAGGCGCTCACCGCGCTTGGCCGCCACCGCGGCGTGGTTGCGGCTGTCCTTGTGGATCTGCCAGTGCATGCCGATGGTGCGGCGGTCGTGCCGCTGGAGCCGGTAGAGGCCCAGGTTGCGGATGCCGCTGTCCGGGTCCTTGGTGTGGGTCAGGCCCAGGTTGAAGAAGGAGCCGCCGTCCTGCGGCCAGGTGAAGAGCGCGGGCAGGTCGTCCAGGTCGACGTCGTCGCCGGTGAGCACGACCTCCTGCACCGGGGCGTCACCCGGCTTCACGTGCCGGGGCGGGACGTGCGCCATCGAGGCGAGCTTGCCGAAGGCGTCCCGGAAGCCGGTGAAGCCCTGCGGCAGCTCGGGCTTGAGCAGGCCGGCGATCTTCTCGGAGATGTCGTCCGGGCCCTTGAGGCCGAGCGCCTTGGCCAGCCGCCGCTCGGTGCCGAAGACGTTCATCGCCAGGGGCATCGACGAGCCCTTGACGTTCTCGAAGAGCAGCGCCGGGCCCTTGGCCTTCTGCACCCGGTCGACGATCTCGCCGATCTCCAGGTGCGGGTCCACCTCCACCTTGATGCGCTTGAGGTCGCCCTCACGGTCGAGGGCCCGGAGAAACGAGCGGAGATCGTCGTATGCCATGCCTGTCAGTATCCGCCACCCGATAGCCTGGCCGGGTCAAGGGCCCCTGGAAGGCGCCCGCCACCATCGCCGCCCGGGGGGAGATCCCAGCCGTGCCGAGGATTCTTCTGACCATCATCCTTCCGCTCGCGCTCTGGGTCTGGGCGTTCGTGGACTGCCTGACCACGCCCGAGGACGAGGTGAAGCACCTGCCCAAGGTGGTCTGGGTGCTGATCGTGCTGCTCTTCCCGCCGCTGGGCCCGATCGCCTGGCTGATCGCCGGCAAGCAGCGCGGCTTCCTGCGGGCCGCGCCCGCCGGGGCCCACCCGGGGTACCCGGCCGACGACCGGGCGGGCCGTCCCGCCGCGCGCGGCGGGCGCCCGCTGGCGCCGGACGACGACCCCGAGTTCCTCGCCTCGTTGAAGAAGGACGACAAAGACCACGAGTCCATGCTCAAGCAGTGGGAGGCCGATCTGCGCCGTCGCGAGCGGGAGCTGCGCGACCGCGACGAGCCCGAGGACGGCAGGAAGAGCTGATCGGAGCGGGTCCGCCCGCTCGCCCGGACAGCCCACCCCCACCATGCGGGGTGGGCTGCGGCATTTTTGGTGCTTCCCTACGACTGCGCAACCCCTAACCCGGACGGCGACCCCCTGCCCGCCGGGCTTGAGCGGACCTTGAGCGGAGCCCAAGAGGACCGGCCTACAGTACTGGGAGACGGCCCTGACCTGCGCTTTCCTTCATGCTCAGATCATCGGACCATCATCTGTCCGACAACCCCCGGTATCCGAATGAACACCGAGCGCTCAGTCAACGATCCGACCGCTTCTGTCCAGGCCTGACAGCTAAACGAACTCGACCTTGTACGGAATCGACGCCGAAACCAGCGCACGGCCCCTCGTACAGTCATAAGTGAAGAAAGTGATTCGCAGCCGGGGGCACAGCAGACGTTGGCTGTCGGACAGTTCCCTCACCCTTGGAGTGGTTCGAGATGACGGTTGTGCATGAGGCGCCGGTCGACGGCGAGGTCCCCGAGGTCCCGGCCGACGCCCGCGGGCGGGTCGCCGAGCTGCACGAGCTGCGCGAGAAGGTCCGCCGCGGCCCCAGCGACAAGGCCACCGAGGCCCAGCACGCCAAGGGCAAGCTGACCGCGCGCGAGCGCATCGAGCTGCTGCTGGACGAGGGCTCCTTCCAGGAGGTCGAGCCGTTTCGCCGGCACCGCGCCCAGGGCTTCGGCCTGGAGGCCAAGAAGCCGCACACCGACGGCGTGATCGTCGGCTGGGGCACCGTCCACGGGCGCACCGTCTTCACGTACGCGCACGACTTCCGGATCTTCGGCGGCGCGCTGGGCGAGGCCCACGCCCAGAAGATCCACAAGATCATGGACATGGCCATCGCGGCTGGTGCCCCGCTGGTCTCGCTGAACGACGGCGCCGGCGCCCGCATCCAGGAGGGCGTCACCGCCCTGGCCGGCTACGGCGGCATCTTCCAGCGCAACACCAAGGCGTCCGGCGTCATCCCGCAGATCTCGGTGATGCTCGGCCCGTGCGCCGGCGGCGCCGCGTACTCCCCCGCGCTGACCGACTTCGTCTTCATGGTCCGCGAGACCTCGCAGATGTTCATCACCGGCCCGGACGTGGTCCAGGCGGTCACCGGCGAGAAGATCAGCCAGAACGGCCTCGGCGGCGCCGACGTGCACGCCGGCGTCTCCGGCGTCTCGCACTTCGTCTACGACGACGAGCAGTCCTGCATCGAGGAGGTCCGCTACCTCCTGTCGCTGCTGCCGCAGAACAACCGCGAGATGCCGCCGTCCGTGGTGACCGAGGACCCGGTCCAGCGCCGCAACGACAGCCTGCTGGACCTGGTGCCCGCCGACGGCAACCGCCCGTACGACATGCGCAAGGTGATCGAGGAGATCGTCGACCACGGCGAGTACCTGGAGGTCCACGAGCGCTGGGCCACCAACGTGCTCTGCGTGCTCGCCCGGATCGACGGCCACGTCGTCGGCATCATCGCCAACCAGCCGCAGTCGCTGGCCGGCGTGCTGGACATCAACGCGAGCGAGAAGGCCGCCCGCTTCGTCCAGATGTGCGACGCCTTCAACATCCCGCTGGTCACCCTGCTCGACGTCCCCGGCTTCCTGCCCGGCGTCGACCAGGAGCACGGCGGCATCATCCGCCACGGCGCCAAGCTGCTGTACGCGTACTGCAACGCCACCGTGCCGCGCATCTCGCTGATCCTGCGCAAGGCCTACGGCGGCGCGTACATCGTGATGGACTCCCGCTCGATCGGCGCCGACCTTTCGTACGCCTGGCCGACCAACGAGATCGCCGTGATGGGCGCCGAGGGCGCGGCCAACGTCATCTTCCGGCGCGAGATCAACGCCGCCGAGGACCCGGACGCCATGCGCGCCCAGAAGATCAAGGAATACAAGAACGAGCTGATGCACCCGTACTACGCGGCCGAGCGCGGCCTCGTGGACGACGTCATCGACCCGGCCGAGACCCGCCAGGTGATCGCTTCCGCCCTGGCCATGCTCCGCACCAAGCACGCCGACCTGCCCAGCCGCAAGCACGGCAACCCGCCGATGTAGTGGCGCGCACCGCCGCGACAGCCCGCACCTCAGCAGCAGCCCGCACCGACGCGCCACCACCTCAGACCGCAGCCACCCGGGGGAGAAACCAGGACATGACCGCTTCCGCCGAACCCCTCGTCCGCATCGTCCGCGGCAGCCTCACCGACGAGGAACTCGCCGCCCTGACCGCCGTCCTCGCCGCGCGCGCCGCCGTCGCGCAGCAGGCCGCCGCCGCCGCGCCGATCGAGCCGATCGCCAACTGGCAGCGCCTGGAGCGCCGCCCGGCGTACTACTCGCCGTTCAGCTGGCAGCAGGCGGCCTGACGGCCCACGGCCCGTGCCGACGGCCGGTCACCCCGCTCGGGTGACCGGCCGTCCGGCGTTGCCCGGGCCGCCTCGGGCTCTGCCCGGGGCCGCGTCGGCGCCGGCCCGGGGCCGCGTCGGCGGTGCTCCCGCCCGGTCGGCCGGGGCCGGAGGGGCCCGCGGCGGGCTCGGTAGGATGCCTACTGGACGGTATGCGTCCGCCGCCCCGTCCGCCCCCATAGGATCGGCCGCTGCCGAGACCAGAACTTTCCAGGGAGGCTGCGATGGCCAGGCAGGCCCGCGCGCTGGCGACCCGCCAGACGGTACTCGTCGCGGCGGCCGAGGTGTTCGACGAGCGGGGCTACGCCGCCGCCACGATGTCCGAGATCCTGGACCGCGCCGGCGTCACCAAGGGCGCGCTGTACTTCCACTTCCGCTCCAAGGAGGAGCTGGCGCTCGCCGTCATCGAGGGACAGGGCGTCTTCATCTCCGGCTGGACACCGGCCTCGGACAGCCCGGTGCAGAACCTGATCGACCTCGGGTACGCCTTCGCCCGCGCGCTCCAGACCGACCCGCTGGTGCGCGGCAGCATCCGGCTGACGATCGAGCACGGCAGCTTCACCCAGCCGCAGCTCGCGGCCTACCAGGGCTGGATGGACACCGTCCGCGTCCTGCTGGAGCACGCCCGGGAGGCCGGCGACCTCCACCCGGGGGTCGACCTGACCGCGGCCGCCGGGGTGATCACCGGGGCCGTCACCGGCATCCAGCTGAGCTCCCAGGTGCTGGCCGACCGGCAGGACCTGATCCAGCGGCTGTCCGACCTCTGGACGCTGCTGCTGCCCGGCCTGGTCCAGCCGCACGCGCTCGCCCGGCTGAGCGTCGCCGAGCGCGCCTGAGCCCCGACTCCGGGAGCCCCGGGGCCGGGGCCGGTCAGACCCGGTAGCCCGCCCGGTGCTCCGCCGTCACCAGGGCCGGCAGCGCGGCCGTCCAGAGCCGGCTCACCGCCTCAGGACCGGGCCGGCCGGTCTCCTCGCCCGCGAGCAGCACCTGGCCGGCCGCCACCGCGGTGAGCAGTTCGGCGGCGGCCCGCCGGTCCACCCCGGGGCGCAGCTCGCCGGCCTCGGCGGCGCGGTCCAGCAGCCGGTGGACGACGGCGGTGAGGCTGCGCCAGGCGACGTCGGAGGCCACGGGCGGGCCGTCCGGCCCCTCCTGGGCGCCGTCCCGGCGCGGGCCCTGGCGGCCGAGCCGGACGCCGGCCCGCACCACCACGTCCTCGCGCAGCATCCGGGCCAGCTCGTGCGAGAAGTCGATCAGCCCCTGGAGGGCCGGGCCGTCGGCCCGCAGCGCGCGCAGCGCGGCCGAGCCGACCTCCCGCCCGGAGGCGCGGCGCACCCCGTCGGCGAGGGCCTGCTTGGACACGAAGTGGAAGTAGAGGGCCCCCTTGCTCACCCCGGCCCGGCGGCTGATGTCGACCAGGCTGGCGGCCTCGAAGCCCACCCGCGCGAAGGTCTCCGCGGCGGCGAGCAGTACGGCCCGCCGGGTCCGCCCAGCCCGCTCCTGCTTGACCACTGGCCCCCTCCGGACTCGACCGGGCGCGATCCCCGCCCCACCCGGCTGCTGTCGGCGCGGCCCCTGCGGGGGCGGCGCTCGCATGCGGACGGCACCCTCCGAAACCGCATGGTTGGTATCTAATCTAGCGCTTGCTTCGCCCCCGCCGTCCAGCGGGGACGGCCCCCCACCGATGGTCCGAGGCCTCCCGAACGGGCATTCCCGCAGCCCAGGGGGCAGGTAGCGTGGCCGGGCCGGAGCGTTCGGCCTGGGCACCCCAGCCGCCGAACACAAACCGGGTGGTATGTATGTTTTGCTCGGACGGCCGTGGCGGCCGCTCCGACCGACACCCTGAAGCGGGGGCCCGTCATGCCATCGATCGTAGAGCCGGACCCGCACGATCCGTACGCCCACCCCGGCCCGGGCAGCGCCGGCGGCTTCGGGTTCGACGACGGCCCCGCCACCGGCTACGACTTCCACGACCGGACCGTCTCCCGGCACCTGGTGCACCGCGCCTCGGTGTCCGAGGTGTTCCTCACCGGCTGGCAGGCCACTGGCCCGTACGACTTCCTGCTCGGCGCCCAGTGGCCCCGGCTGCACGGCTTCTACCGGCTGCCCGGGGACCGCTACCACGACCCGGTGCTGCTGGCCGAAACGATCCGGCAGACCGGGCTGCTGATCGGCCACGCCGGGTTCGGGGTGCCGCGCGGCCACCACTTCATGATGGAGGACCTCTCCTACGCGCTCGACGGGACCGGCCTGCCGGGCCTCGCCGTCACCGCCGGCCCCGCCTCGCTGATGCTGGCCGTCGGCTGCGAGGACGTCCGGATGCGGCACGGCGAGCTCGCCTCGCTCCGGGTCTGCGTCGACGTCACGCGGGACGGCCGGCCGATCGGCCGCGGCAGCGGACGGCTGCGGGTGGTCTCCCCCGCCTCGTACGCCCGGCTGCGCGGCCCCGCGCGGCGCTCCCTCCCACCGCGCCCGCCGGCACCCGCCGCGCCCGAGCTGGTCGGCCGCGCACAGCCGGCGGACGTGGTGCTCAGCCCGACCCTGGCGCCGGACACCTGGCTGCTGCGCGCCGACACCACCCACCCGGTGCTGTTCGACCACGAGCTGGACCACGTGCCCGGGATGCTGGTGTTGGAGGCCGCCCGGCAGGCCGCCCAGCGGCTGCGCCACCCCGAGCCGGTGGTCCCGGTCGAGCTGGTGACCTCCTTCGACCACTACATCGAGCTGGACCGGCCCTGCTTCGTCCGGGCCGCCCCCGAACCGGCGCCCGGGCCGGCCGAGGGGCCGGCCGCGGCGGACGGGCGGCTCGCGGTACGGGTCGAGCTGCTCCAGGACGGCCGGACGGCGGCCGAGTGCCTGCTGCTCACCGTGCCGGTGGACGGACCGGCCGAGGGCCCGGGGGTGCCGGTCCGGCGGGACGCCTACGACGGCCGCCCCGCCGCCCCGGGCCCCGCCGTACCCGGCCCTCCCCTGCCGGGCCTCGGGGGCGCCCGGCTGCCGCTGGCGAGTTAGGGACGCCCCGGGCCCGTCAGGCGGCCACCAGGGCGGCCGGCCGGCCCGCGTGCATCACGCTGAGGTTGGTCGCCAGCCGGACCGGGTCCTGGGACAGCCAGAGCCGCAGCGCCGCGCCCAGGGCCGCGCTGGCCGACTCGACCCGGACGTCGGTGATCTGCGCGATCCGGGCCGCGCCCGGCACCAGCAGATCGGCCAGCGGGGTCGGCAGCCACACCGTCAGGGCGCACGGCGCGGGCACGGCCAGCGCCCCCAGCAACCGGTAGGCGTCCCCCGGCGCGCTGAGCGTCGGGATGATGTCCAGCAGCGCGTCGGACACCACCTCCGACACGTCGCTCCGGTGTCCCTGGGCGAGCCTGCGGAGCAGCGTGCGCTCGGCGGCGGTGATTCGGACGGTCAGCATGACCTCGTCGCACTCCATTGCGCGATTTCCTCCTCAGTTCCCTCTCGCACCGGCCGGCGGCCGGCGCGCACTACCCCGTTTCACACATCGGCCCGGCTACCTGTGGGAGAGAGCCGGGCCGGTGGGTGATCGTGTGCCCCGGTCAGATCCCCGCGTAGGAGTGCTTTCCGGTGACGAAGATGTTCACCCCGTAGTAGTTGAAGAGCCAGCAGGCGAACGCCGCCAGCGCCAGGTAGGCGGCCTTGCGGCCCTTCCAGCCGGCCGTCGCACGGGCGTGCAGGTAGCAGGCGTAGGCGACCCAGGTGATGAACGACCAGGTCTCCTTCGGGTCCCACTCCCAGTACTTGCCCCAGGCCGCCTCGGCCCAGATCGCGCCCGCGATGATGGTGAACGTCCACAGCGGGAAGACCAGGGCGTTGATCCGGTAGGACAGCTTGTCGAAGGTGGACGCGGCGGGCAGTCGGCGCCAGATCGAGGCCGAGGTGCCCAGCGGGCCGGTGGTGAGGCCGGCCGCCGTCCGCTTCTCGAAGGACTCCTTGCCGAGGTACAGCAGCGTGGCGATGAACGCCGCGTAGAAGGCGCCGCCGCAGAAGATCGCGGTGGAGACGTGGATCGCCAGCCACGGCGAGTGCAGCGCCGGGACGAGCTGCTCGGAGTCGGTGTACAGCACCGTGGTGGCGATGCCGAGGGTGAGCAGCACCGCGAGCACGACCGGCAGGCCGAGCCAGCGGACCTTCTTCTTCGCGGCCAGCAGCACCAGGTACGCGGCCGTCATCGCGAAGGCGAAGGCGCAGGAGAACTCGTACATGTTGCCCCACGGCCAGCGGGAGACCGACAGGCCGCGGGTGATGATGCCGCCGCCGTGCAGCGCCAGCGCCAGCACGGTGAGCGAGACGGCGATCCGGCCGGCCAGGTCGGCCCGCACGCTGGTGCCGGCCGCGCCCGGGCCGTCCTCCTCCTCGGCGCCGCGCCCGGTGGTGACCACCGTCGCGCCCTCGCCCGCGATCGCGGTGCGGGTGAGCGTCGTGGTGCCGCCGCCGGCCCCGGCCACCGTGACGGTGACCTTCTTCGCGGCCTTCCTGTCCGCCGCGGCGACGGTCTCGCCCAGGCTGCCCGCCTGTTCGGTCGAGCGGACGGCGACGGCGCCCTTGCTGCCGAAGGTCCACTCGATCATGTGGGCGAACATGGCGAGGGTGTAGACCACCATCGCCGAATAGATCAGCTTGTTGGAGAGGTCGGCCAGCTGTGGGTCGACCGCCGAGGCGAGATGCACCGTCTACTCCTTGGAGTTCTGGTCGGCAGGGACTGCGGGTTCCGGGGAGGCCGCCGGGACTGTGGGGGTCCCGGTCTCCTCGGGTACGTCCGTTTCGGTGTCGGCGTCCTCGCCCGCGGAGGCCGGAGTGCCGTCCTCGTCCGCGGAGGCCGGAGTGCCGTCCTCACCTTCGGGGGCCGGGGCGTCGTCCTCCTCGTCCTCGGAGGCGGGAGCGTCGTCCTGGAGGTCGACCGCGAGCTCCGCCAGCTCCTCGGCGATCTTCGCCGACTCGCTGCGGGCCAGGCCGGCCAGCTCCACCTGGGTGCCGCCGCCCGGCAGGGCGACCGCCCGCACCCAGATCCGGCGGCGCTGGATGAACAGCGAGCCGATCAGGCCGAGGATCGCGAGCACGCCGCCGCTCAGGGCGATCGCGTTGCCCGGACGGTGCGAGATGTTGAAGCTGGCCCACTGCTTGTAGCCCTCGAAGGTCACCGAGCCGTAGCCGTCGGGCAGGTCCCAGGCCTGGCCGGGCTTGAGCCGGGCCTTGGCCGGCTGGCCGTCCTGGGTGAGCTGGGTGAGCTTGCGGGTGTTGAGCTGGTAGACGTTCTGCGGCAGGCCGGAGTCGGTGCCGAGGTCGCCGGCGAAGGCGTTCAGCACGAGTTCGGGCTCGGCGTCACCGGGGAACAGCGAGACCGGGCCGGTGCCCTCGAAGCTCAGCGGGGCGGTCGGCAGGAAGAAGCCGGAGAAGCCCATCTGGGTCTTGTTGCCGTCGGGGCCCACGCCGTAGTCGGAGACCTTCACGACACCGGTGGAGGTCAGGTTGCCGTCCTGCGGCAGGAACGGGACGGCGCCGCGGTAGACGACCTCGCCCTTGCCGTTCTTGACGCTGACGAACGGGGCGTAGCCGTGGCCGATCAGGTAGACCTTGCTGCCGCCGATCTCCAGCGGGTGGTTGACCTCGATCGTCGACTTCTTCAGCTTCGACTGGTCGCTGCCCTCGTAGTACTCGACGTTCGCGGTGAACTGCCGGGCGGCGCCGATCTGGTCGCCCTTGGTCTGGAACTTCGAGGTGAAGCTGTCCAGCTTCAGGTAGAAGGGGTCGAGGTCCTGGTTGCCGTAGAACCGGGTGCCGTTGAAGTCGTCGAGCTGGGTGATGGTGTTGGAGTAGCCCTCGCCCTGGACCATCAGCTTGCCGCCGGTGCCCGAGGCCAGGCTGGCCCAGGCGAAGCCGCCGAGCAGCGCGAACAGCGACAGGTGGAACAGCAGGTTGCCGACCTCGCGCAGGTAGCCCTTCTCGGCCGCCACCGCGCCGCCGGACAGGTGGGCGCGGAAGCCGCGCTTGCGCAGCAGCCGGTGCGCGGCGGCGTTCACCGCGTCGGCGTCCGCCTCGGTGCGCCAGGCCGCGTGCACCGGCATCCGGGTCAGGTTGCGCGGCGCGGCCGGCGGCTGGGAGCGCAGCACGCCGACGAACTGCCAGGTGCGCGGGACGATGCAGCCGGCCAGCGACACGAACAGCAGGATGTAGATCGCGGAGAACCAGACCGAGCTGTAGACGTCGAACAGCTGGAGCTTCTCGTAGATCGGCGCGACCGTGGCGTGCTGCGCCTTCCAGGCCTCGACCTTCAGCTGGCCCTGGCCGTTCTGGTACTGCGGGATCAGCGAGCCGGGGATGGCGGCCAGCGACAGCAGGAAGAGCAGGATCAGGGCGACCCGCATCGAGGTCAGCTGGCGCCACATCCAGCGCGCCCAGCCGAACGCCCCTATGCCGGTCGGTCCGTCGGACTCGACCGGCGCGGTGCTGAGCCGCTCGGCGGCGACGTCGTCCGGCGCCGGGGGCTGCTCGGTCTCGGTCGTGGTGTTGCTCACGGTCAGATTCCGATCTGGAAGTCGGCGGTCCAGGACTGCAGCTGGCTCAGCATCGAGTCCCAGATCCCGGTGACGAGCAGCAGACCGACCGCGACGAGCATGCCGCCGCCGATCCTCATGACGAGCGGGTAGTGCCGCTTGACCCAGCCGAAGGCGCCCAGCGCCCGGCGGAAGGCCAGCGCGGCCACGATGAACGGTACGCCGAGGCCCAGGCAGTAGAAGGTCATCAGCAGGGCGCCGCGCGCGGCGTCGGCCTGGTTCAGGGCGAGGTTCTGGACGGTCGCCAGGGTCGGACCGATGCAGGGGGTCCAGCCGACGCCGAAGACCACGCCCAGCAGCGGCGCGCCGAGCAGGCCGACCGACGGACGGCGGTGGGAGCGCACCTCGCGCATGCTCAGACCGGGGACGAGGCCCATGAAGGCGAGGCCCATCACGATCGTCACCGCCCCGAGCACGATCGAGATGACCCGCTTGTGCTCCTGGAGGGTGTCGCCGAACTGCCCAAACAGCGCCCCGCCCGAGACGAACACGGCGGTGAAGCCGAGGATGAACAGCGTCGCCCCGAGCAGCATCCGGCCGCGCCGCGCGCCGCGCGCGTCCGCGAGGTCGGCGGCGGAGAAGCCGGTCACGTACGACAGGTAGCCGGGGACGAGCGGCAGCACGCAGGGCGAGAAGAACGACACCAGTCCGGCCGCCAGCGCGATCGGCGCGGCGACCAGCAGCGCTCCGCTCTGGAGGGTCCCGGTGTTGTCGGCGAGTTGTTGCGGCAGGCTCACTGCTTCTGCTCCGCGACCACCGGCTGGAGGATCGACTCCAGCGCGTCCTCGGTGGTGCCGCCGACGGCGCGGGCGGCCAGCTTGCCGTCCCGGTCGACGATCAGGGTGGTCGGGATGGACTGCGGGTTGAGGCTGCCCTTGGGGAACTTGAGCAGCTGGGTGCCGGCCGGGTCGAAGAGGCTCGGGTAGGTGACGCCCTGCTCCTGCTCGAAGCGGACGGCGTTCTGCTTCTCGGTGTCCCGGGTGTTGATGCCGAGGAACTGGACGCCCTGGTCCTTGTACTTCTCGGAGACGTTCTGGAGGCTCTTGGCCTCGGCCCGGCACGGGCCGCACCAGGAGCCCCAGACGTTCAACACGACGACCTTGCCCCGGTAGTCGGAGAGCTTGGCCGGGGTGCCCTCCAGGGTGTCCCCGGAGATGTCCGGCGCGTCCCCGCGCTTCCCGGCGTCCGCCTTCGACAGGTTGGTGCCCTTGACCGTGACGAAGCCGACCTGGCCCTCGCCGCCGCCCGACGAGCCCGAGGAGGAACAGCCGGTGAGGGCGAGCGCAGCGGCGGCGACGGTGGCGGCGGCTGCTGCGGCGACACGGGGACGGGGGCGCGTCATGGCAGACATGTGAAAAGTTTCGCATGGAGTTCCGGGCCGGTTCGCCGGGGTCCTCCCTTGCGCGTCGCACCCCTTCTGACCTGCGACGAAATCGGG
>NZ_JBHUAL010000142.1:0-25556 GCF_042789775.1 Kitasatospora sp. NPDC056800
GGCACTCCCGGTGGGGGAGTGCCCGGCCGGATGCGTTCCGTCCGTGGCCGGGGCGGGCGCTACTTGACCGCCGCCTTGCCGATGGTGGGCAGGATGAAGTCCTGGATCAGGCCCTTGGCGTCGCGGACGATCGGCCGGAAGACCCGGTAGCGGGACAGGTTGATCATCCGCGCCGCGAGCGGCGTCGAGCGCCGGACGAACTCCCTGGTCCGCTCGGTGTCCGGGGTGCGGTCGAAGACCCAGTACAGCACCACGATCATCAGGTAGAGCCAGAGCACGTCCGGCAGCAGCTCGACCAGTTCGGCGTCCAGCTTGGGCGCCAGCTCCGAGCCCTGGAGGACGTCGCGGAACAGCTCGACCGCCGTCGCCCGGGCCGGGTGGGACTCGTTGGAGAACGGGCTCAGCGAGCTGGTCGGGTCGGCGGCGGTGCGGAAGAACTGCGCGGAGAACTCGTGGTACGGCGCGGCCGTGTCGAGCCAGGAGTCCAGCGCGATCCGCAGCCGCTCGGAGAAGTCCCGGGTGTGGGCCATCCGGCGCCTGGCGTCGGCCGCGTGCTCGTAGGTCATCCGGTCGTAGAACCCCTGGATCAGGAATTCCTTCGCCGAGAAGTAGTAGTAGGCGTTGCCCACCGAGACGCCGGCCTCGGTGGCGATGGCGCGCATGGTGGTCTTCTCGTAGCCCCGTTCCTGGAACAGCCGCATGGCCGTCTCCAGGATCAGGGCACGGGTCGCCTCGCTCTTGTCGGTCTTCGGCTGGGCCCGGCCGCCGGGCAGGGGCCCGCCCTCCGGTGCGGGGCCGCCCTCCGGTCCGGGCACGGCCGGAGCCCCGGCCGTGCCGTTCCCGCCGTCCGTTCGGTTCGTCGCTGCCAGGTCGTCCACGAGGACGAGCCTAGCCGGAGACGACGTTCCATCCGGTGTCGGTGTTCGTGGCACCGGATGCCCCCTCCGCACCCGGTACCACGATGACCCCCCGAATTTCGAACGCGTTCAAAAGCTGAGTGGAACTGTAGACGCTTCGGTTGAACATGTTCAACTCCATCTCTGTGGGAGGCTGGTCACATGATCAGTTCAGGACAGATCGTCATTCGGCGCGGCGGAGTGCGGGACGCCGAGGCCGTCGCCGAGCTGCACGCCCACAGCTGGCGCACCACCTACCGGGGGATCGTCCCGGTGGAGGGGCTGGGCGACGGGATGGCGGCCCAGCGGCGCGAGCTGTGGGAACTGCGCTTGGACGCCGACTACGGGGAGCCGGAGAACACGCCCGAGCTCCTGATCGCCGAACGGGCCGGAGCGGTGGTCGGGTTCATCTACCTCGTCCCGCAGCCGGACGGCGGGGTGCTGATCGACAACCTGCACGTGCGCCCCGGCCTGAACGGGGGCGGCATCGGCCGCGAGCTGCTGACCGCGGGCCGCGCCCATGTCGCCGAGCGGCACCCCGGGGCCGCACTCTCCCTGGAGGTGCTGCGGGACAACACCCGCGCGATCGCCTTCTACGAGCGCGAGGGTGCCGAGCGGGTCCGGGCGCAGGAGGGGGAGTTCCCCGGCGGATTCCTGCTGCCCGAGTACGTGTACGCCTGGCCGGCCGAGCGCGTGGCGACCGGGGCCGACCGGCCGGAGCCGGCGGACCGGTAGGAACGGACCGATGGGAACGGATCAGTAGGAACGGATCAGTAGGAACGGGTCGGTGGACGTGGAAGCGGCGCCGGAGCGGCCCGGTCAGTCGAAGTCGTAGACCGTCACCGGGACGCCCCGGTCCGTCAGCCGGGCGGTGACCAGCGGCTCGACCCGCTCCCAGCGCCCGCCCGCCAGACCGCAGCCGATCCGCGGCATGTGGACGGAGGCGCCGAGCCGGAGCGCGTGCCCGCCCAGCGCGTCCAGCCCGGTGTCGATCGCCTCGTACCGCACGGGCACCCCGGTGGAGCGCCCCGTCCGGATGCCGCGCTGGCCGACCAGGTTGGCCACCCAGACGTGCGGATCGACCCGCACCAGCTGGACGGCGCCGAGCCCGAAGTCGTTCGTCGCCCGCTCCCGGTGCCAGCGCCGGTACGCCGCCTCCGGCTCGGGCCAGCGTCTGGAGAGCGCGAGCACGAAGCCCTTGCCCCAGCCGCCGAGGTCGTTGCAGACGTGCGCGATCACCTTCACGCCCTTGCCGTGCGGCGTGGTGGCATCGCCTCGGACGTAGGTGATTTCCTCCATGCCTCGACGTTAGAGGGAGGCACTGACAATCCGCTCGGAATTATCCGCCGCAGCCGAACCCGCCGTACTCGCCGCACCTGATGCACCGTCCGACGCACCGTCCGAGCCGGGGCCCGAGGCGCCGCCGGTCGTCGCCGTCCCCGGCGTCGCCAGGTGCCGCCGCCCCGCCAGCGCGATCAGCAGCGCGAGCCCGGCGGCCGCGGCGGGCAGGGCGTAGCCGGTGCCCGGAGCGGCCCGCTCGGCGACCGCCCCGGCGAGCGCCGCCCCCGCCGAGATGCCGACCACGATGCCGGACACCGCCATCGCCATCCCCTCGTTGAACTGCCGCCGCGGCAGCAGCTCCTGGACCAGCGTCATTCCCGTCACCATGGTCGGCGCGGTGGCGGTGCCGGCCGCGAACAGCGCCACGCCGAGCAGTCCGAGCCCGGCCCCGCCCAGTCCGGCGGCGAGCGGCAGCAGCAGCACCGCGACCATCGCCGTGGCGCCGAGCAGGAAGCGCGGGCCCGGCGCCCGACGCGGGGCCAGCAGTCCGAACAGCAGCCCCGCCAGGCAGGAGCCGGCCGCGACCAGGGCCAGCAGCAGGCCGGCCGACGCCTTGTGGCCGAGCGCGTCGGCGTACGCCACGGTGGTGATCTCGGTCGCGCCGAAGACCATGCCGGTCGCCAGGAAGGTCAGCACCAGCACCCGCAGCCCGGGCACCCGCAGCGGGGAACCGGCCGAGCCGACAGAGCCGGCCGAGACGGGCGGCGGCAGCGGCGGTTCGGTGCGCCGCTGGGCGGCGAACAGCAGGGCGCCGGTGGTGCCGAGGGCGCCGGCGGTGATCAGTCCGGCCTCCGGGGCGAACGTGGTGCAGAGCACCATCGCGAGCACCGGTCCGGCCATGAAGCAGAGTTCGTCCAGCGCCTGCTCGAAGGAGTTGGCCAGGTGCCGGGCGGCCGGGTCGTCCCGGTGCAGGTGCGCCCAGCGGGAGCGGGCCATGCCGCCGAGGTTGGGTGCCGCCGCCCAGGCCGCGGAGCAGAGGAGGAGCGTCCAGTCGGGTGCGCCGAGCCGGACGCAGAGCAGCAGGCCGGTCAGCGGAACGGCGTTGTACAGCGCGGCCGGTACCGTCACCCGCGCCTGCCCGTACCGGTCCACCAGCCGTCCGATCAGCGGCATCCCGATCGCGCCGGTGACCAGCCCGGTCGCCGAGACCGCCCCGGCCAGCCCGTACGAGCCGCGCCGTTCGGAGAGCAGCACCACCAGTGCGACGCCGTTCATCGACAGCGCCAGCCGGCCGAGCAGTCCGGTCAGGGTGAAGGCGACGGCACCGGGGGCCGCGAACAACCGCCGGTAGGAGGTGAGGAGGGCGCGCGAGGGCATCGGGCTCCTGTGAGCAGGTGGGAAGGGGGTGCCCCCAGCCTGGTGCCGGCGGCGGGCGGCCGTCCAACACCTGTTTCGCCGCACTCACAACACCCTGTTGTTAATCTGCCGCCCATGCCCCGTGACCTGCACCCCCGTCTGCTCCGCGGCTTCGTCGCGACCGCCGAGACCCTGCACTTCGGCCGGGCCGCCGAGCGGCTGCACACCGCCCAGCAGGCGCTCAGCCGGGACGTCCGGACCCTGGAGGGGCTGCTCGGCGACGCGCTGTTCACCCGCACCACCCGCAGCGTCGAACTCACCCCGGCCGGGCGGCGGTTGCTGCCCCGGGCGCGCCGGTTCCTCGCCCTGCACGACGAGATCCTCGCCGAGGCGGCGACCGGGGCCGGGGCCGCGGCCCGGCCGCTGCTGCTCGACCTCAACAGCGACGTCAACGGTCCGGACCTCGCCGCCGACCGGGTGCTCGAACGGGCCCGCGCCGCCTGGCCGGAGGGCGAACTGCTGGCCCGCTTCCACGGCGGGCTGGCCGCGGCCGCCGCCGAGCTCCTGGCCCACCGGCTGGACGCCTCCTTCGGGCGCTTCGCCGGACTGCCCGCCCCGGTGCGCGGTCAACTCGTCCAGCTGCCGGTGCGGTTGGAGCGGGTCTCGGTGATGATGGCGGACACCCATCCGCTGGCCGGCCGCGCCGCCCTGCGCCTGTCGGACCTGGTCGGGCACCCCGTCGACGTCTGCGTGGGCAACCCGGCCACCACCGAGTGGGCCGACCTCGGCACCCGGCTGCTGCGCGAGCACGGCCTGACGGCGGCCGCGCCGTACGCGCCGCCGGTCGGCGTGGACGAGACCGCCCGCTACCTGGTCCGGCACGGCGATCCGATGCTGACCACGGTCGGCGGTCCGCGGATGCCGGGGACGGTGAACGTGCCGCTGGTGGAGCCGGTGCCGCTGACCCTGGTCAGCCTGGTGCACCGGCCCGGCGAGCGTCACCCGGGGCTGCGGGCGCTGGCCGCGGCGGCGGACGAGCTCGGCGCGGCCGAGGGCTGGCTGCGCCGCCCGCCGGGCAGCTGGCTCCCCGCGGCGGACGCGGCGCTGCTGCCCCCGGGATAGGCGAAAACCGCCCCTGCCCCCGGGGGGAGGGGCAGGGACGGTGCTCAGGGGGCGGCCCGCGACGGGGCGAGGCCGGCCGCGACGGGGGCGACCCGCGACGGGGACGGCCGGCTCAGGCCGCCTTGACGGCGGAGATCTCGAAGCTGAGCTTGACCTTCTCGCCGATCAGCACGCCGCCGGTCTCCAGCGCGGCGTTGTAGGTCAGGCCGAACTCGGTGCGGTCGAGGACGGCCTTGCCCTCGAAGCCGACCCGGTCGGCGCCGTACGCGTCGGTGGCGCTGCCGGTGTACTCCAGGTCGAGCACGACCGGGCGGGTGGTGCCCTTGATGGTGAGGTCGCCGGTCATCCGGTACGAGTCGCCGCCGACCAGCTGGGCGGAGGTGCTGCGGAAGCGGATCTCCGGGTGGGCGTCGGCGGCGAAGAAGTCGCCGGTGCGCAGGTGCTCGTCGCGCTGGGCCTGGTTGGTGTCGACGCTCGCGACCTTGATCACCAGCTCGGCCGTGGAGTTGCCCGGGTGGGTCCCGTCCAGGTGCAGCGCGCCGTCGTACTCGGTGAAGCGGCCCTTGACGTTGGTGACCATGGCGTGGCGGACCGAGAAGCCGATCTCGCTGTGCGTGGTGTCGATCGTCCAGTCGCCGGTCAGGTGGGCGAGGTCCGGGCCGGCCGGGGTCCGGACGGTGGCCGCGGCGGGGGCGGTGACGGTCTTGGTGCGGTTGAACAGGCCCATGGCTTCCTCCTTGGTTCGAAGCCAGTTGTTTAGGCTTCAACTTGTTGGCTCCAGCGTAGGACAACTTCGTTCAACTTTCAACCATGGCGTCCGGGCTTCCCCCGAACGGCTCAGCGGACCGGTCCTGTCGGCCCTCCCGGCTAGGCTGCGAAGGACGGTTCCCACCCCGCCCGGAAGGCCCCCGATGTTCGTCCTGCACGCGCTCTGGCGGGCGGACGGGCGGCTGGCGCTCTGGGCCGAGGACGCCCGCGCCCACCCCGGCGCCCCCGAGCCGCACCCCGACCGGCCCGCCCCGCGCGCCCACCCCTACGCCTGCCCGGCCGGCGAGCTGGCCGCCGTGCTCGGCGGCATCGGCCCGGGCCTCGGCTGGCTCGCCGGCCAGGCCCCCGAGCGCTGGGCCACCCTGCTGCTGCCCACCGTCGGCACCGCCCCCGCGCCCTCGCCCGACCTGCCGGTCACCCCGCCGCGCGGCGGCGCCGTGCTCACCCCCTGGCGCGTGCCGGCACTGCTCTTCGACGCCGGGGCCGCCGCCCAGCTGCTCGGCGAGGTCTTCGACCCGGTCTGGGCCGTCACCGGCACCGACCTGCCCGGCGCCGGACGGGTCGAGGTGGTCCACGGCCCCTCGCTGCGCTGGCTCACCGGGGTGCACGACCTCGCCTGGCGGACGGTCGGCCGGGGCCGGGTGCTGCCGCTGCCCGTGACCGCCGCCGACGGCCGGCCGCGGGCCCGGTGGCGGCCCGACCCCACCCCGGCCGGGCGCCGCGAGGCCGCCGCCCTGGCCGCCGGCTGCCCGCCCGTCCTGCTGGGGGAGTGGCCGCACGGCCCCGGCAGCGGCGAGGCGCTGCTGGGCGCCGCCCTGGGCGCGCTGGTGGACGCCGAGGCCCGCGCCGCGCTGGCGGACACCCCCTTCCCCGCGCCGGGGGAGGCCGTCGCCGAGCGCTGGCTGCACGCCCTCGCCACCCCCGACGGCGCGATCGACGGCGCCCCGGCCGGGGAGGTCGCCGAACTTCGCCGCCGGCTCGGCGCCTGGTACGCCGCCGCCGAGCCCGTCGACCCGGCGCTGCGGCTCTGCTTCCGCCTGGTCGAGCCGCTCGGCCCCGACGCGGACGACCCCGAGGGCCGCCCCTCCGACGACGCCTGGCGGCTGGAGTTCCTGCTCCAGGCCGTGGACGAGCCCTCCCTGCTGGTCCGCGCCGCCGACCTGCACGAGGGCGGCGCCGCCCACGCCGCGCTCGCCCGCAAGGCCGCCGACCCGGTCGACGTCCTGGTCGCCGAACTCGCCCGCGCCGCCCACCGCTGGCCCGCCCTGGACGGGCTGCGCCACCGCTCCCGCCCGTCCGCCCTGCCGCTCGACCGGGCCGGTGCGCTGGACTTCCTGCGCACCGCCGCGCCCGCCCTCGCCGAGGGCGGCTTCGGGGTGCTGCTGCCCGCCTGGTGGCGCCGCCGCCCCCGGCTCGGGCTCGCCCTGCGCGCCACCACCCCGCCCGCGCCCGGCACCCTCGCGGTCACCAGCCAGGTGGACCGGGACGCCGTGGTCGCCTTCCGGTGGCAGGCCGCGCTCGGCCCGGAGGGGGAACCGCTCACCGAGCGCGAACTGGCCGAACTCGCCGCCGCCAAGCAGGGGTTGGTCCGGGTGCGCGGCACCTGGCTGGAGGCCGACCCGGCCCAGATCGCCGCCGCCCTCGCCTTCCTCGCCGACCGGCGCGACGGCGTGCTCGCCGCCACCGAACTGCTCCGGCTCGCCCTCGACCCGGACGCGACGGTCGCCGGGCTGCCGGTCACCTCGGTGCGTGCGGACGGCCCGCTCGGCGACCTGCTCGCCGGGCGGGGCGGCGGCGCGGTGGCGCCGGAGCTGCCGCCGGACTTCCGGGCCGAGCTGCGCCCGTACCAGGAGCGCGGGCTGGCCTGGCTGCGGACCATGTCCGGGCTCGGCCTCGGCGCCGTGCTGGCGGACGACATGGGCCTCGGCAAGACCGTCCAGACCCTCGCCCTGCTGGCTGCGGAGAAGGCCTCCGAGAAGGTCCCCGAGCAGGCCTCCGGGAGGGCCCCCGGGAGGGCCTCCGGGAAGGCCTCCGAGCGGCCCGGTGGCGCCGTCGGCCCGACCCTGCTGGTCTGCCCGATGTCCCTGGTCGGCAACTGGCAGCGCGAGGCCGAGCGCTTCGCCCCCGGCCTGCGGCGGTACGTCCACCACGGGGCCGGCCGCCTCGGCGCGGAGCAACTCGCCGAAGCCGTACGGGGCGTGGACCTGGTCATCACCACCTACGGGCTGGTCCAGCGCGACCTCGCCGCCCTGCGCGCGATCCGCTGGCGCCGGGTGGTCGCCGACGAGGCCCAGCACATCAAGAACACCGGCACCGCGCAGTCCCGGGCGATCCGGTCGCTGCCCGTCACCCGGCACCGGATCGCCCTCACCGGCACCCCGGTGGAGAACCGGCTCGCCGAACTGCACGCCGTCCTGGACTTCGCCAACCCCGGCCTGCTCGGCCCGGCCGAGCGCTTCAAGGAGCGCTACGCGATCCCGGTTGAGCTGCACCGCAACCCCGAGCGCACCGCCGAACTCCTGCGCCGCACCGCCCCGTTCGTGCTGCGCCGGGTCAAGTCCGACCCGGCGGTGGCGGCCGAGCTGCCCGCCAAGCAGGAGATGACCGTCTGGTGCAACCTCACCGCCGAGCAGGCCGGCCTCTACCAGGCCGTGGTCGCCGACCTGCTGCGGCGGGTCGAGGGCATCCGGGGCGTGGAGCGGCGCGGCACGGTGCTGGCCTCGATCGGCAAGCTCAAGCAGGTCTGCAACCACCCGGCCCAACTGCTGCACGACGGCTCGGCGGTGGCCGGGCGTTCGGGCAAGGTCGCCCGGCTGGCCGAACTGCTGGAGGAGGCGCTGGCCGAGGGCGACCGGACGCTGGTCTTCACCCAGTACGCCGAGTTCGGCGCGATGCTCCGCCCGTACCTGGAGCGCCGGCTCGGCGAGGAGGTGCTCTACCTGCACGGCGGCCTGGCCCGGGCGCGCCGCGAGGAGCTGGTCGACCGCTTCCAGTCCCCGGACGGGCCACGGGTGTTCCTGCTCTCGCTGCGGGCCGGCGGCACCGGCCTCAACCTGACCGCAGCCAACCAGGTGATCCACCTGGACCGCTGGTGGAACCCGGCGGTCGAGGAGCAGGCCACCGACCGCGCCTTCCGGATCGGCCAGCGCCGGGACGTCCAGGTCCGCCGACTGGTCTGCGTCGGCACCGTCGAGGAGCGGATCGACGAACTCCTCACCGCCAAACGCTCGTTGGCCGAGGCGGTGGTGGGGGAGGGGGAGCGCTGGCTCACCGACCTGCCGGTCGACGCACTGCGCGAACTGGTCGCCCTCACCCGGGAGGACGCCGTGGCCGAGGAGGACCTATGACCGGTTCCGGCACCGAGGAGGACGCGTGACCGACGAACCGAGACCGCCCGTGGTCAACGTCGCCGCCTACTGGCGCGGCGACTTCACCCTGAGCCCCGCCCCGGCGGAGGAGGAGGATGGCCCGGACGAGCCCTCGCTGCGCCGCCTCGGCCGCTCCGGCATCACCGCGTACGGCCGCGACCTCTCCGCCGTGCTGGCCCCCGCCTACGAGGCCTTCCGGAGCTGAGCGCGACGACTACCGTGCGATAGCGTCGCGCGGGTGACCGACACCCACGAGACCGGGCCGGCCGGTGAAGCCGGGCAGACCAGCGCGACCGGGCCGACCGACCCCCGGCTGGCCGACTTCGAGCGGCACCGGCGGACGGTCTTCGGCATCGCCTACCGGATGCTCGGCAGCGTCGCCGACGCCGAGGACCTGGTCCAGGACACCTGGCTGCGCTGGAGCGGCGTCACCGGCCCGGTCGCCAGTCCCGGCGGCTTCCTGGCCCGTACGGTCACCAACCTCGCCCTCAACAAGCTGGACTCGGCCGCCGTCCGCCGCGAGTCCTACGTCGGCCCCTGGCTGCCCGAGCCGCTGGTCGCCGAGCCGGACGCGACCGACGGCGTCGAGCGGGCCGAGACCGTCTCGGTCGCCCTGCTGGTGGTCCTGGAGAGCCTGTCCCCGCTGGAGCGGGCGGTGTTCGTACTCAAGGAGGCCTTCGGCTTCTCCTACCAGGAGATCGCCGAGGCCCTGGACCGCACCGAGGCCGCCTGCCGCCAGGTCGGCAGCCGGGCCCGGGCGCACGTGCGCGCCCGCCGGCCGCGCTACGACGCCCCGCCCGAGCTGCGCCGCCGTGCCACCGACGAGTTCCTGGCGGCCTGCGTCGGCGGCGACCTCAACCGGATGCTGGAACTGCTCGCCCCCGACGTCACCAGTTGGACGGACGGCGGCGGGGTGATCAGCGCCGCGCTGCGGCCGGTCACCGGCGCCGACAACGTCGCCCGCTTCGTCCTCGGGGTGCTCCGCCGGCTGGGCGAGGGGGCCGGTGTCCGTCCGGTGCTGGTCAACGGCGTGCCCGGCGTGCTGGTCACCGTGGACGGCGCGGTCGACTCCGTCACGGTCTTCGAGTTCGCCGAGCAGCCCGACGGCGCCGTGCGGATCTCCGAGATCCGGGCGGTCCGCAACCCGCACAAGCTGGCCCACCTGGCCGGCCCGGCCCCCGTCCCCGTCCCCGTCCCCGGCGCCGACGGCAGCGCCGATCGCTCCGGCCCGGCTTGACCCTCGACCAGGTCGAGCCCGCAGAGTCACCGGCATGGAGAGCGAGCTGCACAGCATCGGCGAACTGGCCCGCGCCAGCGGCCTGGGCGTCGGCACCCTGCGCTACTACGACGGCGCCGAGGTGCTCACCCCCGCCTGGGTGGACCCGCAGACCGGCTACCGCTGGTACCGGCCCGGCCAGCTCGCCGACGCCCGGCTGCTGGCCCGGCTGCGCCGGGTCGGCCTGCCGCTGGCCGGCATCCGCGCCGTGCTCGGCGCCGCGCCCGGCAGCGGCGGGGCCCGGCAGGTGCTCGACGCACACCTGCGCCGGCTGGAGGACGGCCTCGCCGACGCCCGCCGCGAGCTCTCCCTGATCCACGCGATGATCGACCAGAGGGAGCAGCCGATGACCACCACCCCCGCCGGACTCCGGCTCACCGTCCCGGCCGAGGAGCTCGCGGCCGCCCTGGACGCGGTCCGCTTCGCGGTCTGCGGGCGCCCGGAGCTGCCCGCGCTCGCCGGCGTGCTCTTCGAACCGGACGGACCGGTGCTGCGCCTGGTCGCCACCGACCGCTACCGGATGGCCTTCGCCGAGGTGCCCGCCACCGGCGACACGCCCGAACGGCCGGTGGCCGGCACGGTCGTCCCGACCGCGCTGGTGGACGCGCTGCGCGCACTGCTCGGCGCGGGCCCGGCCGAGGTGGCGCTCACCCTCGGGGACGGACCGGTCCGGGCCGAGGTCGGGGAGCACCGCATCGAGGGCGTCGCGTTGGACGTCGACTACCCCGACCACCGGGCCGTCACCCGGCTCGAACCGGAGCACCGGATCACCCTGTCCGCCGCCGAACTGCGCGCCGCCGTCGAGACCGGCGCCACCCGCACCCTGCCCTCCGGCCCGGACGGCGCCGACTGCGAGGTCACCGTCCTGACCCTGGCCGGGGACGGAAGCCTGACGGTCGCCGACGACCCGGCCCCCGAGGGCTACCGACTGGCCGTCAACCGGGACTTCCTGCTCGACGCCCTCGACGCCGGGCGGCCCGGACAGCTGCTCCTCGAACTCGGCGGCCCGATCGCCCCGTTGGCCGTCCGCACCCCCGGGCGGGCGGGCACCTTCTCGGTCCTGATGCCCGTCCGGCTGCCCGAGTCCGCCTGACCGCCTCGGCCTGACCGCTTGACCGCCGCGGCCTGACCGGCCTGGCCTGCGCGGGCTCTGGAAGGATCACCGCATGAGCCCGCACGCCGATCCCCGCGCCTCCGACGTCCACGTCCCGGCCCCCGGCGGCGGCCGGCTGTGGGCGGAGCGCCGCGGCACCGGCAGCCCGGTGGTCCTGCTGCACGGCTCCGGCATGGACTCCCGGCTGTGGGACGCCGTCGCCCCGGCGCTGTCCCGGCACCACGACGTGATCCGCTACGACGCCCGCGGCCTCGGCCGGTCCGCCGCGCCGGAGCGGGCCTTCGACGACGTCGCGGACCTGCTCGCCGTCCTGGACCACTTCGGTCTGCGCCGCGCCGCGCTGGTCGGCCTGAGCATGGGCGGGGAGACCGTGCTGGACTTCGCCCTCGCCCACCCTGGCCGGGTCGCCGCGCTCGGCCTGGTCGGCGCCTCGGTCAGCGGCCACGACTGGCCGCCGTCCCCGGAGACCACCGCCTACGCCGAGGCCCGGCGCCGGGGCGACACGGCGGCGCTGGCCGAACTGGAGCTCTCCGTCTGGGCCGCCATGGGCCGCGACGCGCCGGGCGGCGAGCTAGTCGCGACGATGGTCGAGGAGAACGCGGCCCGCCGGATCGTCAGCGAGCACCACCTCGCGGGCGCGCCGGCCCGGGCGGCCGAACCGCTCCTCGGCACCGTCACCGCGCCCACCCTGGTCGTCCACGGCGACCGCGACCACCCGGAGATCGCGGCGATCGCCCGGCGGCTCGCCGCCGACATCCCCGGCGCCCGCGGCCACCTCGTCCCGGACGCCGACCACTACCTCCCGCTGCGCACCCCCGAACGGCTCATCGAGCTCCTCCTCGCCCACCTGGCCTGACCCCCGGCCCCGGCCCGCCCACCCGGCCGGTCTCCCGGCAGGGCCCGTTTGCTGCCGCTAGCACCCTGCTTGCATTTGCAAGCAGGGTGTTGCAGGCTGTCCGCATGGCCTCACTGAACGTCGGCTCGCTGGGCGAGTACATCCGCGAGCAGCGCCGCAACGCCCAGTACTCGCTGCGGCAGCTGGCGGAGGCCGCCGGCGTGTCCAACCCGTACCTCAGCCAGATCGAGCGCGGGCTGCGCAAGCCGAGCGCGGAGATCCTCCAGCAGATCGCCAAGGCGCTGCGGATCTCGGCGGAGACGCTGTACGTCCAGGCCGGGATCCTGGAGGAGCGGCGGGGCGAGGGCCTGGAGCTGCGGGCCTCGATCCTGGCCGATCCGCTGATCAACGAGCAGCAGAAGCAGGCGCTGCTCGCGGTCTACGACGCCTTCCTCAAGGAGAACGCGTCGTCGGCTCCCAAGCCGACGGCCGACGGCCCAGCCACCCAGAACACCCACCGGGAGGACCGGTAACCATGCCCATCACCGACGAGATCAAGAAGACCCTCGGAGACCCGACCCCGCTGTACGCCCTGGCCGGCGCCGGGGACCTCGCGTACGAGAAGCTGCGCGAGGTGCCGGGCCGGGTCGAGGCGCTGGCGGCGGACCGCAAGGGTGCGCAGGAGAAGGCGACCGCCAGGCTCCAGGAGGCGCAGTCGCTGCTGACCGGGGCGCAGGCCAAGGTCACCGAGACCGTCACCACCCTGCCGACCGACCTCAAGGCCCTGCAGGAGCGGGCCCAGGGCTTCGCCCTGCAGCAGGTGGCCCGCGCGGTCGAGCTGGCGGTGAAGGCCAAGGAGACGTACGACGAGCTGGCCGAGCGCGGCAAGGTCGTGGTGGACAAGGCCCGCCCGGGCACGCCGGACGAGGCCGAGCGGCCCGAGCCGGCCGCGGAGCTGGTCGAGGCCGAGCCGGTGGCGGAGGTCGTGGAGGTCTCGGAGGTCTCGGAGGTCGACGTCGAGCCCGCCCCGAAGAAGTCCGCGCGGGCCCGCAAGGGCGCCGCCGACGCCGCGGAGTGACCCGGGGCGTGTCCGACACGCCCCCGTACCCCGTGGGGCACATCCGGTGACCACGGGACATTGAGCCCGTCGCGGACGGTCGTCGTGCCAGGATGGGCAGCGGTCGCAGCGCCGGAGTCGAGAGCAGAGGAGATCGAAATGGTCGGAGTGTTGCAGATTCTGGCCTTTTCCTACCTGAACCCGATCTGGTGGGCGACCATCGCCATCCTCGCCTACAAGCTGTTCGCCCTGGCCGACGCGGTCACCCGCCGGGAGGACGCCTACCGGGCGGCCGACAAGAAGACCAAGGGCTTCTGGGTGGCGATCCTGGCGATCTCCTTCGGCTGGGACTTCCTGTTCGGGGTGAACTTCTTCACCGGCATCGGCACCCTGGCCGGCCTGGTCGCCTCGATCGTCTACGTGGTGGACGTCCGCCCGGCGATCCGGGCGCTGACCGGCGGCAGCGGCGGTCGGGGCGGTCGGAGCAACACCGGGCCGTACGGCCCCTGGTAGGAGCGGCAGCCGACAACACGACGGCCCGGACGGGGAGTTCACCCGCCCGGGCCGTCGCGTTGTCCGCCCTCGTTCTTCGTCGACCGCTTCCGCGCCCGTTCGCGCGTCCCTCGGCCGGGGATCAGCCGAGGATCAGCTGCACCGGGTTGCGCTCCAGCAGCAGCACCGCGACGTCGTCGGTCAGCGCGCCGCCGTTCAGCTCCTCGACCTCGGCGATGGCGCTGTCGATCAGCCGCCCCCGGGTCAGTCCGGCGGCCTGGTGGTCGCCGATCAGGTCCGCGAGCCCGTCCTGGCCCAGTCGGCGCGACCCGGCCCCGACCCGGCCCTCGATCAGTCCGTCGGTGTAGAGCAACAGCCGCCAGCCGGCCCGCAGTTCGACCTCGTGGGCGGGCCAGGCGGACTGCCCGTCGTGGCACGGAAGCAGGCCGAGCGCGGGCCCGGCGAGGTCGGCGGGCAGGGTGATCGGCTCGTGGTCCCGGCCGAGCAGCAGCGGCGCCGGGTGCCCGGCGAGGTAGAGCCGGGCCCGCTCGCCGGTGCCGAGCGAGTCGAGGCCGCTGCCGGGGCCGCCGGGCTCGATGACCAGCATGCAGAGCGTCGCGAAGATCTCGTCGCTGCGCCGTTCGTGCTCCAGCACGTGCTGGAGGGTGGTGAGCAGGGTCTCGCCGGTGAGGCCCGCGAAGACCAGGGTGCGCCACGCTATCCGGAGCGCGACGCCGAGCGCGGCCTCGTCCGGGCCGTGGCCGCAGACGTCGCCGATCACGACGTGGACGGCGCCGTCGTCGGTGCGCACGGCGTCGTAGAAGTCGCCGCCGAGCAGTGCGCGGCGGCGGCCGGGGCGGTAGCGCCGGGTGAAGGAGAGCCCGGCGCCGTCGAGCAGCGGGGTGGGCAGCAGGTGGCGCTGGAGGCGGGCGTTCTCCTGGCCGCGCAACTCGGCCTCGACCAGGCGGCGCTGGGACTCGTCGGCGCGCTTGCGCTCGACGGCGTAGCGCAGGGCACGGGCGAGCAGCGGGCCGTCCGTCTCGTGCTTGAGCAGGAAGTCCTGGGCGCCGGCGGCGACGGCGGCCGCGCCGAGTTCGGCCCCGGCGGCGTCGGTGAGCACCACGACCGGGGTGTGCGGGGCCCGGCGGAGCAGCTCGTGCAGGCCCTCCAGCCCGTCCGAGGAGTCGGTCGGGTGCGGCAGGTCGGCGGGCGCGGCGAGGTCGAGCAGCACGCAGCCGAACTCGGGGGTGCGGGAGCGCCCGCGCCGGGCCCAGTTCACGGGCGGGGCGAGCAGTTCGGTGGCCTGGTCCAGGCCGCGGGCCCAGTGGATCTCGATCGAGGTGCCGCTGTCGGCCACCGCCGCCTTGATCAGCTGGGCGTCCGAGGCGTCGTCCTCGATGACCAGCAGCCGCAGCGGGGCGCCGTCGGCCGGTCCGTCCGCCGCCGGGCCGCCCGGGTCGGAGATGTGGGACGGGTGGGAGGCGTGCGCGGCCCGCGAGCGGGGGTGGGGTATCGGGGGAGCCGCCGAGGCCGGTCCGGTCGTGACGCGGCTTCGGGCATGACCGACGGGGGCGCCGTCATGGGCGCCCGGCAGGCCCGCGGCACCAGGTGCCCGCCCGTCTCCCGTTGCGGGCATCGGTGGTTCCTCCCTTTCCCCGACTGCGTAACGGTCGACGTCCGTCCGCAGTGCCCGCCTGGCACCGCGCGTCGGGGAACTTCTCGCGACCATAACGTGATCTCCGGGGATTTCTCTGGCCGACCGGCGCCGTTGTGGCTATTGCCACGCCGGTGGTGGTGTGGTGACTGGACTCGGACGAGCACCCGGGCTCCGTCGGGTGGCTGCCGGAAGGGCTGCCGGGCGGCTCCGGGAAAGGGGAGAGGGCGATGGTTGCGCGGATCACTCTGGTGGAGGGTGACATCACGGAACAGCCGGTGGACGTCGTGGTGAACGCCGCCAACTCGTCCCTGCTGGGCGGTGGTGGGGTGGACGGCGCGATCCACCGCAAGGGCGGACCGCAGGTCCTGGAGGAGTGCCGCCGGCTGCGCGCCTCGCACTGGGGCAAGGGGCTGCCCACCGGTCGGGCGGTGGCGACGACGGCCGGACGGCTGCCCGCCCGGTGGGTGGTGCACACCGTCGGGCCGGTGTACCGGGCGGAGGAGTACGAGGAGCGGGCGGAGCTGCTGGCCTCCTGCTATCGCGAGTCGCTGCGCGCCGCGGCGGGGCTCGGCGCGCGCACGGTGGCCTTCCCGGCGGTGTCGGCCGGGATCTACGGCTGGCCGCCGGCGGACGCGGCCCGGATCGCGCTCGGCACCGTCGCGGAGGTGCTGGACGGCGGTGACGCGGAGGCGGGCGCGGAGCTGGCGGAGGTGCGGTTCGTGCTGTTCGGGTCGGAGATGTACGGGGTGTTCGAGCGGGCCCGGCGGGAGCTGTTCGGCCGGGAGGTCTGAGGGCGGGGGTCTGAGGGCGGGACCATCGTGGCGTGTCGGGGCGTCAACACGCCAGAGATATTCGATAACTCGTTCGAGTGAACGTATCGAATCGCTCACCGGCTCCCGGCGCGCACCGCCCGCACGACGGCCACGACGGCCACGACGGTCACGGCGGTCACGGCGGTCACGGCGGTCACGGCGCGAGCGCCGACCAGGGCACCGTGACCTCGCCCTGCCGCCACCGCCCCCGCGCGTCCACCAGCGGCCAGCTGCCCGCCAGCGCCGTGCAGGCCGCCACCCAGCGCTGCCGCGCCCCGAACGCCCCGTACGGCGCGGCCGCCGCCCAGGCCCGGTCGAAGTCGGCCAGGAAGGCGTGCACGGGCCGCCCCGGCACGTTGTGGTGGATCAGCGCCTTCGGCAGCCGCTCGGCCAGGTCGGAGGGCTGGCCCAGGCCGCCCAGCCGGGCCGCGAAGGTCACCGTCCGGGGCCCCTCCGGGCCGAGCGCGACCCAGACGTGCCGCCGCCCGATCTCGTCGCAGGTGCCCTCGACCAGCAGCCCGTCCGGGGCGAGCCGCGCGCACAGCCGCTCCCACACCCCGGCGACCGCCGATTCGTCGTACTGCCGGAGCACGTTCGCGGCCCGGATCAGCTGGGCCGGCCCGCCGCCGTCCAGCGGCACCTCGAAGCCCCCGCGCCGGAAGGTGAGCAGCGGCGGCTCGGCGTACGGCAGTGCGGCGGCGACCCGCTCCGGCTCGATCTCGATCCCGACCACCCGGACGTCCGGCCGCACCGTGCGCAGCCGTCCGGCCAGTTCGACGGCGGTCCACGGCGCGGCGCCGTAGCCGAGGTCCACCGCGACCGGCGGCCGTCCGGCGGCGCGCAGCGCGCGGCCGAGGGTGTGGGCGATCCAGCGGTCCATCCGGCGCAGCCGGTTGGTGTTGGTGGTGCCCCGGGTGACCGTCCCGACCGGGCGCCCGGTCCGTCCGCGGGCGGGCGCGGCGGGAGCGGGGTCGAAGGAGGCAGCCATGCCCAGAAGGGTAGTCGGGTCGCCGACGGCACCGTGCTGACCTGGGGCGATGGCGGCCGTTCCGGCCGGTGGGCCGGGGCGGGAATGCCGGGCGCGGTCCGTGTGGTTGGCACCCTGATGGTGATGTGTGCCCGGACGGGGCTGCGCACACCGGACAACGGGCGGCCCGGCGCGGACCGCCTCGACGGGCCGCACAGAGGAGGCTTCAGCCAGGTGATCCAGCACCCCGTCCGTTCGGTACGCCGGGCCCAGCCCGCCGCCCCCGCGCGCGGCCGGCTCCAGTCGCTCGTCCCCGGTCGCCGCCGCCCGCGCCGGATAGCCATGCTGAGCGTCCACACCTCGCCGCTGCACCAGCCCGGCACGGGGGACGCCGGCGGGATGAACGTCTACATCGTGGAGCTGGCCAAGCGCCTGGCCGACCTCAACATCGAGGTCGAGGTGTTCACCCGGTCGATCTGCTCGGACGACGCGCCGACGGTCGAGCTGGCCCCGGGCGTGCTGGTCCGCCACGTCACCGCCGGTCCGTACGAGGGCCTGGTCAAGGAGGACCTGCCGGCCCAGCTGTGCGCCTTCACCCACGGGGTGCTGCGGACGGAGGCGGGCCACCGCCCCGGCCACTACGACCTGGTGCACTCGCACTACTGGCTCTCCGGGCAGGTCGGCTGGCTGGCCGCGCAGCGCTGGGGGGTGCCGCTGGTGCACACCATGCACACCATGGCGAAGGTCAAGAACGCCGCGCTGGCCGAGGGCGACACGCCCGAGCCCGCGGCCCGGGTGATCGGCGAGACCCAGGTGGTGGAGGCGGCCGACCGGCTGATCGCCAACACCACCGAGGAGGCCGCCGAGCTGGCGCTGCACTACGCCGCCCGGCCGGACCAGCTGGCCGTCGTGCACCCCGGGGTCAACCTGGACGTCTTCCGCCCCGGCGGGCCGCGGACGCCCGCCGCCGCGCGGGCCCGGCTGGGCCTGCCGCAGGACGCCGCGGTGCTGCTGTTCGCGGGCCGGATCCAGCCGCTGAAGGCCCCGGACGTGCTGCTGCGGGCGGTCGCCGCGCTGCTGGGCCGCCGCCCGGAGCTGCGCGAGCGCCTGGTGGTGCCGGTGGTCGGCGGGCCGTCCGGCACCGGGCTGGCCCGGCCGGAGAGCCTGCACAAGCTCGCCGCCCAGCTGGGCATCGGCGACGTGGTGCGGTTCCACCCGCCGGTCGGCCAGCCGGACCTCGCCGACTGGTACCGCGCGGCGTCGGCGCTGGTGATGCCCTCGTACAGCGAGTCCTTCGGGCTGGTCGCGCTGGAGGCGCAGGCCTGCGGCACCCCGGTGGTGGCGGCCTCGGTGGGCGGCCTGCCGGTCGCGGTGCGGGACGGCGAGACCGGCACCCTGGTGCAGGGCCACGACCCGCTGGACTGGTCGTACGCGCTGGAGCCGTACGTCACCGACCGGGGCCTCGCGGCCCGGCGCGGCGAGGCGGCGGCCCGGCACGCGTCCCGCTTCGGCTGGGACACGGCCGCGGCGACCACCGCCGAGGTGTACGCCGGGAGCATGGCCCGCCCGGCGGGCCGGCTGGCCGGGGTCCGTCGCCGACCGGCCTGAGCGGAGGCCCGGGCGGAAGCCCGGGGGCCGAGCGGCCTGGGGCTGCGCCTGCCCGGTACCGACGAGTAACGTCACCCCCATGGCAATCCGCACCAAGGACGAGGCCCTGACCCTCCTGCGCGCCGCCCTGGACGACGCCGGGGTGGCCTGGGAGCCGGCCGCCACCGACTCGTACACGCTGGTGGCGGCCCTCCCGGGCACCCGCAAGCTGAGCACCACCTGCGCCCTGCGGGTCGGCGACCACACCCTGTCGGTGAATGCCTTCGTGATCCGCCGTCCGGACGAGAACCACGAGGCCGTCTACCGCTGGCTGCTGGAGCGCAACACCCGGCTGTACGGCGTCGGGTACGCGATCGACGCGCTCGGTGACGTCTACCTGGCCGGCCGGCTGCCGTTGGAGGCGCTCACCGCGCAGGTCGTGGACCGGCTGCTCGGCACGGTGCTGGAGAACGCGGACGAGCCGTTCAACACCCTGCTGGAGCTGGGCTTCGCCACCGCGATCCGGCGCGAGTGGGAGTGGCGGACCAAGCGCGGGGAGTCCACCCGCAACCTGGCCGCCTTCGCCCACCTGGCCGCCCCGCGGGACGCCTCGGCCGAGGCTCCGGTCACCCCGGACACCCCGGCCGCCGGCTGACCCGCGGGCCGGTCAGGCGCCCGCCGGGGCCTTCCCGGCCGGCTCCACCGCGGGCTCCGCGGCCGCGGGCGCCGTGGCCGTGCGCGCCGGAGCCCCCACCGCGGGCGCCGGGACCTCCGTGGCCACGGGCCGCCGGCGCCCGGCCGCGCCGGTCCGGCGGGCCAGCACCACGTACCCGAGCGCGGTGACCGTCCCGACCGCCCCGCAGGCCGTCCAGAGCACCGCCGGCCCCGCGTGCTGGAGCAGCAGCCCGCCGCCCGCCGGGCCGAGGAACGAGGCGAGCGACCAGGAGAGGCTGTGCACGCCCTGGTAGCGGCCGCGCCCGTGGGTCGGCGCCAGCTCGGCGACCAGGCCCATCATCACCGGCGTGTTGAGGATCTCGCCGACCGTCCAGACGGCCACCGAGAGCGCGAACAGCCAGGCCGAGGACCCGGCCAGCGCGGCCAGCCCGAAGCCCCAGCCGGTGAGCAGGCAGCTGGTGATCAGCAGCCCGGTCCGTGAGCGGCCCTCCATCCAGCGGGTCAGCGGGATCTGCAGGACCACGATCAGCAGCCCGTTCAGGCCGATGACCAGGCCGTACTCGGTGGAGGTGATGCCGGAGGCGCCCATGTCCACGGCCAGCGTGGTGCTGCCCTGCTGGAAGACCAGCGCGAGCAGCAGGGTGAGCCCGACCAGCGCCATGAACGGGGCGTCCCGGAACACCGAGAGCAGGCTGACCGGCGGCTCGGCGGAGCCGTCCGCCCGGCCGGGCGCGGCCTGCGGCCTGGTCTCCGGGATCCGGATGAAGATCACCACCGCGCAGGCTGTACGAGTCTTCGGATCCGGGGGTTGGCGACCAGGGCGACGAGCATGTGGGGGCTCCCGTGGGCAGGCGTCCGCCGAACGGTGCGGCAGGCCCGGTCAGCCGACGCATGTAAGTGTCAGATGCGCGGGGCACACATTACACATCGGCCGAAGGTCCCCACCAGGGGTTTTCCGACCCCCCACTAAGCTGGGGGCCATGGCTGACACGACGTACCGACTCATCCTGCTCCGCCACGGCGAGAGCCAGTGGAACCAGAAGAACCTGTTCACCGGTTGGGTCGATGTCGACCTCAACGAGAAGGGCGAGAAGGAGGCCGCCCGCGGTGGCGAGCTCCTGGCCGCCGAGGGTCTGCTCCCCGACGTGCTGCACACCTCGCTGCTGCGCCGCGCCATCCGCACCTCCCAGATCGCCCTGGACAAGGCCGACCGGCACTGGATCCCGGTCAGCCGCAGCTGGCGGCTGAACGAGCGCCACTACGGCGCGCTCCAGGGCAAGGACAAGGCCCAGACCCTGGCCGAGTTCGGCGAGGAGCAGTTCCAGCTGTGGCGCCGCTCGTACGACACCCCGCCGCCGGTGCTGGCCGACGACGCCGAGTACTCGCAGGCCGGTGACGCGCGCTACGCCGACATCCCGAGCGAGCTGCGTCCGCGCACCGAGTGCCTGAAGGACGTCGTCGACCGGATGCTGCCGTACTGGTACGACGCCATCGTCCCGGACCTCGCCGCCGGCCGGACCGTCCTGGTCACCGCCCACGGCAACAGCCTGCGCGCGCTGGTCAAGCACCTCGACGGCATCTCCGACGAGGCCATCGCCGGCCTGAACATCCCGACCGGCATCCCGCTGGTCTACGAGCTGGACGCCGACTTCAAGCCCGTCACCCCGGGCGGCCGCTACCTCGACCCGGACGCCGCCGCGGCCGCCATCGAGGCGGTCAAGAACCAGGGCAAGAAGTAGGCCGCTTGCCGCTACGGCCCCGTCACCCGGTCCGACCGGGCGGCGGGGCCTTCGTTCGTTTTCGGTCGGTTCGGGGTCAACCCGCTTGCCTGGTGGGGGAGTTGGGTAGGTGGGAAAATGGTTCAGACCATTGACGGCCGCAGTCGGCGGCTCCTACCGTGAGGGCACCGGACTGGCGCAGGCATGCCAGGATCTCCCCGTCCGGGCCGCCGCACCCCCACGCGCGCGCGTCTGTGCCCTCGGCGCACACTCCATCCACCCCCACGGAGGAGCACCATGCGCACACGCCACATCGTCGGGGCGGCCGTCGCCGCGCTGGCGATCCCGCTGACCCTCGCCTTCCCGGCCGCGTCCCACGGCTGGATCACGACCCCGCCCAGCCGCGCCGCGCTCTGCGACACCCACGTGGACGGCGTCCCGTGGGACTGCGGTGACATCCAGTGGGAGCCGCAGAGCGTCGAGGGCCCCAAGGGCTTCCCGGCCCTCGGCCCCTCGGACGGCACCATCTGCGCCGGCGGCAACGCGCGCTTCGCCGAGCTGGACGACCCGCACGCGGGTGCCTGGCCGACCACGCCGGTGACGGCGGGCGGGCAGCTCACCTTCACCTGGAAGTTCACCGCCCGGCACGCGACCACCGACTTCCGGTACTACATGACCAAGCCGGGCTACGACGCGAGCCAGCCGGTCACCCGGGCCAACCTGGACCTGACGCCCTTCCTGACCGTCCCGTACGGCGGGCAGCAGGTGCCGAGCACGCTCAGCCACACCGCGACCATCCCGGGCGGGCGCACCGGCCACCAGGTGGTCGTCGCGGTCTGGACGATCTCCGACACCGGGAACGCCTTCTACTCCTGCACCGACGTCGCGTTCTGACGTCCGGTCCCGACGCCCGGTCCGACGCGGACACGGACCCGGACGCGAACGAGGTGCACGGCCGCCGGAAGACCGTGCACCTCGGGGAGTCCTCGGACGGCGGCGCGCTCAGTGGCCGCCGCAGCAGCCGCCGTCGGCACCGCCGCACTGGCAGGGCGCGCCGGACTGGCAGCCGCAGCCGCAGCCCGGGCCGCAGCCGCAGCCGGCGGCGAGGACGGGGAGCAGCTTCGGGGCGGGTGGCTCGACGGTGGAGTGGGCGGATGCCGGTCGGGTCGGGTGGGCCTTCATCGAGCTTCCCTCCTTGTGACGGGCACAGTCCTGTGCCCCCAACGTCGAGTGAAGCCGCCGAATGGACGGAGCGTCAACGGGCGCGCGGTGGTGGGGCGCACGGAGTGCCGTGCGCCCGCACCACCCTCGTCGCAGGTTTACTCGCCCCGGGGGGTGAGCCGGGAGCGGCCACGAAGCACCGCCCGGACCGGAGGTCAGTCGACCGGCGCGGCCTCGGCGGCCTCGGTGGCGGCCACGAACTCGGCCACGTGCTCGCCCGTCACCAGGTACACCACGCGCTTGGCGACCGACACCGCGTGGTCCGCGAAGCGCTCGTAGTAGCGGCCGACCAGGGTGATGTCGACGGCGGTCTCGATCCCGTGGTGCCAGCGCTCGTCGATCAGGTGCGACAGCAGCTCGCGGTGCAGGGTGTCGATCGCATCGTCGTCCTGCTCCATCTCCAGCGCCTTGTCGACGTCCTTGGTGGCGATGACCAGGCCGGCCTTGGCCACCAGGCGCTGGGCGAGCTGGCCCATCTCCAGGACGGTGGAGTGCAGGTCGCTCGGCACGGCGGTGTCGGGGTAGCGCATCCGCGCGACCTTGGCGACGTGCCGGGCGAGGTCGCCGCAGCGCTCGAGGTCGGCGCTCATCCGCAGCGAGGTGACGACGATGCGCAGGTCGGTGGCGACCGGCTGCTGGCGGGCGAGGAGGTCGATGGCCCGGTTCTCCAGGTCGTGGTGGAGCTCGTTGACCTTCTCGTCGGCGGCGATCACGCCCTCCGCCAGGGCGAGGTCCGCGTCGAGGAGGGCGGTGGTGGCGCGGCCCATGGCAGAGCCGACCAGCCGGGCCATCTCGACCAGGCTGTCGCCGATCGCATCGAGTTCCTCGTGGTACGCGTCGCGCATGTTCTCTCCTCAGTAGCTGTGTCGGTGGCGGTGCCGACCGGTCAGCCCGTCCGACCGTCGTTCCGGTGTCCGGGTGACCGCTGCTGGTGGCGCGCATCGTACGCGCACACCCGAGCCGGTGGCCGCTGTTCGGCACACCGATCTCTCCCACACGGGCTGCCTGGCCAACTTTCGGCCGCCTGGGCGACGGTGCACGGCCGCTCCGGTGAATCGGCGGCTACTTGAAGGTGAATTCTCGGCAACGCGTGGTCGATGCCTTGATCGGGTGCTTGGGGACTGGCCTGGCCGTGCGCTTACGCTGGCCACATGGACGTGAACGTGGCCGCCGCCGCTGCCTGTGCCATAGCCGGGCTCGGTGTCGGCCTCACCGCCTCCATCGCCTTCCGCTGGAGCGAGCGCGAGCAGGCCAAGGGCAGGTACAGCGCAACCGGCGGCAGGAACCCCGGCCGGTACCAGTCACTGGGTACCGGCAACCCCGAGCCGCCGCTGCCGCCCGGGGTCGACACCGTGCTCTCCGTGCTCCGCTCCTGCGCGATCGTGCTGGGCGAGGGCGACGAGGTGGTCAAGGCCAGCTCGGCGGCGTACGCGATGGGCCTGGTGCGCGGCGGTGCCGTCGCGGTGGACCAGATGCTCGCGCTGGCCCGCTCCACCCGCCGGGACGGCGAGATCCGCCAGGTCGAGCTGGAGGTGCCCCGGCCGGGCGCGGCCCGCGCGGCCGAGCCGCTCGCGGTCTCCGTCCGGGTCGCCCCGCTGGGCTCCCGGCTGGTGCTGGTGCTGGTCGAGGACCAGACCGAGCGCCGCCGGGTGGAGGCCGTCCGCCGGGACTTCGTGGCCAACGTCAGCCACGAGCTCAAGACCCCGGTCGGCGCCCTGTCGCTGCTCTCCGAGGCGGTCGTGGACGCGTCCGACGACCCGGAGGCGGTGCAGCGCTTCGCCGGCCGGATGCAGGTCGAGGCGGCCCGGCTGGCCAGCCTGGTCCAGGAGATCATCGACCTCTCCCGGGTCCAGGACGACCGGCTGATGATCGACCCGGAGCCGGTCGCGGTGGACGAGCTGATCGCCGAGGCGATCGACCGCTGCCGCCAGCAGGCCGCCGCCAAGCAGATCCTGATCGCGGCGGGCGGCATCGCCGGCCTCTACCTGCACGGCAATCGCGGCCAGCTCGCCGCCGCGCTCGGCAACCTGGTCGAGAACGCCGTCAACTACAGCCCGCCCCGCACCCGGGTGGCCATCGCCACCCGGCGGATCTCCAGCGCCGCGGCGCTCGGGGAGGCGGACGGCGAGCTCATCGAGATCTCGGTCACCGACCAGGGCATCGGCATCTCCGAGAAGGACCGCGAGCGGGTCTTCGAGCGGTTCTACCGCGTCGACCCCGCCCGCTCCCGGGCGACCGGCGGCACCGGCCTGGGCCTGTCCATCGTCAAGCACGTCGCGGCCTCGCACGGCGGCACCGTCTCGGTGTGGAGCGTCGAGGGCCAGGGGTCGACCTTCACCGTCCGCCTGCCCGCCGGGCAGGCACCCACGGAGGACGAGCCCGACGACGCGTTCGACGACGAGTTCGGCGACGAGCCGGACCACACGCCGGACGGCGGCCCCGCCGCCGCACCCCGAACCCTCACCACGGACCGGACGGATCGCGCTCCCCGCGCGCCCCGCACGGACCGTTCGCTCCCCACCGGGGAGCGGGCACCACACCTGTCAGACACAACCCCGCAGCTTGCCCCGGAGGCCTGATCGTGACCCGAGTACTGGTGGTCGAGGACGAGGAGTCGTTCAGCGACGCCCTCTCGTACATGCTCCGCAAGGAGGGCTTCGAGGTGGCCGTGGCCGCCACCGGCCCCGACGCCCTGGAGCAGTTCGAACGGAACGGCGCCGACCTCGTCCTGCTCGACCTGATGCTGCCGGGCCTGCCCGGCACCGAGGTCTGCCGCCAGCTCCGGGTGCGTTCCAACGTCCCGGTGATCATGGTGACCGCGAAGGACAGCGAGATCGACAAGGTCGTCGGTCTGGAGATAGGCGCTGACGACTACGTCACCAAGCCGTACTCCACCCGCGAGCTGGTCGCGCGGATCCGCGCGGTGCTGCGCCGCCGCGGCGAGGACGGCGGCGCGGGCGACAACGGCGGCGGCCCGGGCGCCCTGGAGGCGGGCCCGGTCCGGATGGACGTGGACCGCCACGTGGTGACCGTGGACGGCGCCAAGGTCGACCTGCCGCTCAAGGAGTTCGACCTGCTGGAGATGCTGCTGCGCAACGCGGGCCGGGTGCTCACCCGGATGCAGCTGATCGACCGGGTCTGGGGCGCGGACTACGTCGGCGACACCAAGACCCTGGACGTCCACGTGAAGCGCCTGCGGGCCAAGATCGAGCCGGACCCGGGCGCGCCGCGCTACCTGGTCACCGTCCGCGGCCTGGGCTACAAGTTCGAGCCGTAAACCGTCCCCACCACGCGGAAGGCCCCCGCCGGCAGCAGCCGGAGGGGGCCTTCGCGTCGCTCCGGCGGGCCCTGGAG
>NZ_JBHUAL010000143.1:0-25484 GCF_042789775.1 Kitasatospora sp. NPDC056800
GGTACGCCGCCCACCGGGGCCTCCGGGTTTGTCCGGTCACCCGGGCGGGACCTCCAACTGCCGGGCCAGGTCCGCGACCAGGGCGTCCAGCCAGCCCCGGACGGTGCCCGGGTCGAACAGGTCGGCGTCGTACTCGACCTGCCCGAGGTAGCCGTCGGTGTCCGGGGTGAGCGAGAACGCGCAGTCGGCGCGGGCGGAGTGGCCGGGGATGTCCTCGATCTCGGCGGTCAGGCCGGGGAGGTCGAGGCCGATCGGCGGGGTGCTCTGGACGGCGAGCACGACCTGCGGGTAGCCGACGGGCATGGGGACGCCGCGCTCCCGCAGCGGTTCGACCAGCAGGCCGAACGGCATCAGGGAGTGGTCGAGGGCGGAGGCGATCGCCTCGGCGGCGTGGTCCACCAGGGCCCCGAAGCCGCTCTCGCTCCGGGTGGGCACCAGGATCGGCATGCTGCTGGTGAGCAGGCCGACCACCCGTTCGTCGGCCGGCCGCCTGCGGTTGGCGTTGGAGAGCAGGATCAGCGTCTCCGACGCGCCGCTGAGCGAGCCGAGCAGCCGGGCGAAGGCGGCGACGACGACGGCCGAGGCGGTGGTGGAACGGGCGGCGGCGTAGCGCCCGACCGCCTCGGCCACCGCCGCCGGGACTCGGAACTCGGCCGTCTCGCCGAGCCCGGAGCGCTGTTCGGGACGCGGCCGGTCGGTGGGCAGGTCCGCCGCGAGCGAGGCGCCGCCGAGGACCTCGGCCCAGTGGTCGGCGGCCGCCGCCATGGAGGCCCGGTTGACCACCGTCCGTTCCCAGCAGGCGTGGTCGGTCATCCGGCCGGCCTCCCCGGGCAGCGGCCCGCCCGTACGGTAGAGCGCGCTCAGGTCGGCCAGCACGGTGGCCAGCGACCAGCCGTCCACCGCGATGTGGTGGATGGTCAGCAGCAGCACCCACTCCTCCGCCGCCGGGCGCAGCAGCCGGGCGCGCAGCAGCGGGGGCGCGGTCAGGTCGAACGGGCGGGCGACCTCGGCCTCCAGGGCCGCGGCGAGGGCCGCGTCCCGTTCGGCGGGCGCGAGCCCGCGCAGGTCGTCGACCGGGACGTTCAGCGGGGTGTTCGGCAGTACCTGCTGGAGCCCCCCGAGCTCGGTCTCCAGGAACCGGGTCCGCAGGCTCTCGTGCCGCTCGGTCACCGCCGTCAGCGCGGCGGCCAGCCGCTCGGGCTCCAGTGGCCCGCACAGGGTGATCCGGTGGGTGATGTTCCACACCGCCGGATCGGCCGCCGCGAGGTGGGCCTTGCGCAGCCGCCACTGGGTCACCCCGGCGGGGGCGGCGGACAGCGCCGCCCCGTCGCCGGTGAGGGTGGTCAGCAGCCGGTCGCGGTGGGCCCGGACGAGGCCGGTGACCTCCTCGTCCATCGCGCCCGCGGGGGCCAGGTAGCCGAGCTTCTCACCGGTGGTGCGCAGTACGATCTCGCGCTCGTCGAGCAGCTTGAGGAGCCGCGCCCACCCTTCGTCCGTCTCCTCCGCCGCGCTCACGTCCGGTGTGCTCACAGGGTGCCCTCCTCGAAGGCCGGGGCCGGGGCCTGCTCGGCGGCCGGCTGGTGGGCGGCCATCGCGCGGATGGTCGGGCGGCGGAAGAAGTCCAGGACGCCGATCCGCACGCCGGTCTCCTCGCGGACCCGGTTCAGCAGCCGGGTGGCGGCCAGGGAGTGCCCGCCGAGGTCGAAGAAGGAGGTCTCCACCCCGGCGGGGCGGCCGAGCTCCTCCTCCCAGAGCTGTTGCAGGGTGCGCTCCAGCCTGGTGGCCGGGGCGGCCTGCGGCTCGTCCGCGCCGAGCGGGCGCGGCTCGGGCAGGGCGGCGGTGTCCAGCTTGCCGTGCGGGGTGAACGGCAGGGTGTCGACGGTGGCCCAGAGGCTCGGGACCATGTAGTCGGGCAGCAGGTCGGCCAGGCGGTCGGCGATCCCGGGCAGGTCGGCGGCCGCGCATCCGACGTACCCGGCGAGCACGGTGCCCGCCGGGGTGCGGCGTGCCGTCACGGCGGCGGCGTGCACGCCGGGCAGGCCCAGCAGCACGGTCTCGATCTCGCCCGGCTCGACCCGGTAGCCGCGCACCTTGACCTGGCGGTCGGCCCGGCCGAGGTACTCCAGGCGGCCGTCCGGGCGCCAGCGGCCGAGGTCGCCGGTGCGGTAGCTCCGGCCGTCGGGGGTGTCGGTGAAGACGGCGGCGCTCTCCTCGTCGCGGCCGATGTAGCCGATGCCGACCTGGACGCCGAGGGCGTGGATCTCACCGACCGCGCCGGGCGGCACCCGGCGTCCGGAGGCGTCGAGCAGCACGATCCGGCTGCCCGGGGTCGGGCGGCCGATCGGCGCGTACTCCGGGCCGTCCGGTTCGATCTCACCGGCCGTCAGCGCGTGGGTCTCGGTCGGGCCGTAGTGGTTGACCAGCCGGCAGCCGGGGTTGCGGCCCAGGAAGGCCCGCAGCCCGGGGGTGAGCAGCACCTGCTCGCCGCCCGAGATCAGCTCCCGCAGGTGCGGCACCGGCTCCTCGCCGAGCGCGTCGGCCAGTGCGGCCAGCGGGGTGTACGGCAGGTGGACCCGTTCGGCCCGGGTGGCCCGGACGACGGCGGCCAGCGCCGTCACGTCGTAGCGGGTCTCCTCCTCGATCAGCAGCAGGGTGCCGCCGCCGGCCAGCGTGGTGAGGATCTCCTGGACGCTGACGTCGAACCCGCAGGAGGCGTACTGGAGGGTGCGGGCCGCGGGGTGGTCGGCGACGTTCCAGGCCACGAAGTGGGCCAGGGCCAGCGAGTGCATCAGCACGCCCTTGGGGCGGCCGGTGGACCCGGAGGTGTACAGCAGGTACGCGGGCGCCTGCGCCGAGGGGGCGGGCAGCGGGGGCAGCGCGGCGGGGTCGGCGTCGGCCGGGGCGGTGCCGGTGAGCACCGTCGGCACGGTCAGGCCGAGCTCCTTCGGGGCGTCGTCCGTGGTGGTGAGCAGGACGACCGGCGCGCTGTCCTGGACGATCAGCCGGCAGCGCTCGGGGCCCTGGAGGACGTCGACCGGGACGTGGACGGCGCCGAGGCGCAGGATGGCGAGCAGCCCGGCCACCAGGTCCAGCGAGCGGGGGAGCAGCACGCCCACCCGGCTGCCCTCGCGGACGCCGGCCGCGAGCAGCCGGCCGGCCAGCTCCTCGGAGCGGGCCAGCAGCGTCCGGTAGTCCGTCTCGCTGCCGTCGGCGGCGACCACCGCGGTCTGTTCGGGCCGCTCGGCCGCGGTCGCGGCGATGGTGGCCAGCGGGTGCTCGGGGTCCTGGGCGGCGGCCGGTCCGCACTCCAGGGCGGTGTCGGCGGGCGCCACGGCCAGTTCGGCGAGCGGCCGCTCCGGGTCGGCTACCGCGGCCGTGAGCAGCCGCTCGAAGGCGCCGAGCAGCCGGTCGACGGTGGCCCGGTCGAACAGGGTGTCGGCGTACTCCACGTGGCAGCGGATGCCGTCGGGCAGGCTGGTCAGGAAGAGCGTCAGGTCGAAGGCGGCGCGGTCGGCGACGTGGTCCAGCGGTCGGGCCGTCACCCCGGGCAGGTCCAGCTCGAAGACCATGTGGTTCTCGAACTCGACCATGACCTGGAACAGCGGGTTGCGGCTGGTGTCGCGCTGCGGGTTCAGCTCCTGCACCAGCACCTCGAAGGGCAGCTGCTGGTGCTCGTAGGCGTCCAGCGCGGTGGAGCGGACCCGGCCCAGCGCCTCGGCGAAGGCCGGCTCGCCGGACAGGTCCAGGCGCAGCGCCAGCGTGTTGACGAAGAACCCGACCAGGTCCTCGGTGCCCTCGGCCCGGTTGGCCACCGGGGTGCCCAGCACGATCTCGTCCTGGCCGGCGTAGCGCTGCAGGACGCCGGCGAAGCCGGTCAGCAGCACCATGAACAGGGTCGAGCGCTTGGAACGGGCCAACTCCCGCAGGCCGTCGGAGAGTTCGGCGGGCAGATGGTGGACGAAGGAGCGGCCGCGACCGTCCGGCACCGCGGGGCGCGGCCGGTCGGTGGGCAGCGCCAGCACCGGCAGGTCGCCGCCGCCGAACACCTTGCGCCAGTGGGCCAGGCTCCCGTCGTACTCGCCCTCGGCGACCCGGGCCCGCTCCCGGGCGGCCTCGGCGGCCGGGCCGGTGGTCAGCACCGGCAGGTGGGCGGCCCGGCCCTCCTGGGCGGCCAGGTACAGCTCGCCCAGCTCGCGGGTGATCACCACGGTGGACAGGGTGTCGATCACGATGTGGTGCATCGACAGGACCAGCACGTGCCGCTCGGCCGCCTGCTCCAGCAGCAGGGCCCGGAACAGCGGGCCCTCGGCCAGGTCGAAGCGGTGCGCGCCCTCGGCGGCGACCAGGTCGGCGACGGCGTCCTCGGCGGCCGGGTCGGCCGTGATCCGCTGAAGGACCGGGCCGGCGGGCGGCGCCAGCACCTGCTGGAACGGTTCGCCGTCCTGCTCCCGGAAGACGGTGCGCAGCGCCACGTGGCGTTCGACCAGCCGGCGCAGCGCGGTGTCCAGCGCCTGCGGGTCGAGCGGGCCGTCCAGGGCGATCGCCTTGACCTCGTTGTACTGGCCGCCGTCGGGCAGCATCCGGTGCAGGAACCACATCCGCTGCTGGGCGTACGACAGTCGGGCGCCGCGCAGGGTGTCCCGGCGCAGGACGTCGAGCTGTGGCAACCCGGTCGCCACCAGTTCAGGGGAGAGGCCGAAGTCCACGAAGGCGGCGATCTCGTCGGCGCCGGCCGCCCGCAGCTCGGACAGCACCCCCTGGACGCTCTCCGGCGTGCCGATCAGCGCGCGGGAGGCGCAGTACCGCTCGTACGCGCGCTCCAGCACGTACTCCAGGTCCTCCTCGCGGGCGTTCGCGAAGTCCAGGGTCAGGCCCAGGCTGTTGGCCATCTGCCCGAACAGCGAGAGCGAGGAGCGCAGGTAGTGGCAGAACGGCCGGTAGGCCTGCTCGCGGGCGGTGGCCAGGTCGGTGCCCAGGTAGGTGTGCACCAGCACGACCACCCGGCCGGCCTCGGGGTCGAGGCCGTGCTCGGCGCGGGTGCGCCGGTAGACCGCGATGTTCTCGGCCAGCTGGGCGACGTCCTGGGTCATCAGGTTGGTGATGACGCCGAGGTCGTGCCGGGCCGCCTCGCGGAAGCTGTCCGGGTTGCCGACGATCGCGGTGAACATCGGCGGCAGGTCCTGCAGCGGGCGCGGGTGGAGGGTCACCTCGATCGGCTCACCGTTGCCGTTGCGGCCCTGGTACGGCTCGCCGCGCCACAGCGACCGGATGGTGTCGATCTGCCGGTGCATCAGCTCCTTGTGGCTGCCGTAGCGCTCGGGGAAGAACAGGAAGTCGTTGGGGTGCCAGCCGCTCGCGCACCCCAGGCCGACTCGGCCGCCGGACAGGTTGTCGACCACCGACCACTCCTCGGCCACCCGCACCGGGTGGTGCAGCGGCAGCACGGCGCAGCCCGCGTTCAGCCGGATCCGGCTGGTCTCCCGGGCCAGCGCGGCGGCCAGCACCGAGGGGTTGGGGAAGATGCCGCCGAAGGAGTGGAAGTGGCGCTCCGGCAGCCAGACGGAGTGGAAGTCGTGCCGGTCGGCGAAGCGGGCGCTCTCCAGGACGATGCGGTACTTCTCGTCGTCCGGGGAGTCCAGCGGGTAGTCGCCGAAGAAGTAGAGGCTGAAGTCCACCGGCCGCTGCGGGTCGCTGACCGGCTCGTACGGGAGGGCCGGGGCGGGGGCGCCGCCCACCGTCTCGGCGGGTACGGTCGCGGCGGGCGCCGGGAGTTCGGCGGCCGGCCGCGGGGCCGGCAGGCGGACGCCGGGCGAGGCCGGGAAGAAGCCGCCGCGCCGCAGGTCGCGCAGCGACTCGCGGACCGCGTCGGCCACGAACTCCAGGTCGCCGTCGGTGTGGGCGGTGGAGAGGAAGAAGTTGCGCCACTCCCACACGTAGACCCCGCGGGTCAGCAGGTGCGGGAAGAGCAGCTCCATGTCGGCCCGGGGCTCGAACCGGAAGAGCGAGCCGAAGTGGGCCAGCCGCAGCGGGAACTCCTCCTCCTCGAAGAAGGTGTTCAGGGTGGTCGCCAGCTCGTCGGTGCGGGCGTTCAGCCGCTCCTGGAGGCCGGGGCCGGCCGCCTTGAGGTGGCGCAGCACCGCGCCCGCGGCGGTCATCGCCAGCGGGTGCTGGATGTAGGTGCCGCCGAAGAAGGTGGTGTCCTTGGGCGGGTAGCTGTCGTCCCCGTAGTCCCAGTGGCCGCCGTCGATCCCGTCCATGATGTCGGCCCGTCCGGCGATCGCGCCGATCGGGTAGCCGCCGCCCAGCACCTTGCCGTAGGTGGACATGTCCGGGGTGACGCCCCAGAAGCCCTCGGCGCCGCGCAGGTGCGGGCGGAAGCCGGTGAGCATCTGGTCGAAGACCAGCACGATGCCGAGCCGGGTGGTCAGTTCGCGCAGCGAGCGGACGAAGTCGACGGGCTGGCGGCCGGGGTGGCGGCTCTGCACCGGCTCGACCAGGACGGCGGCGATCCGGTCGCCGTGCTCCTCGATGACCTTGAGGCTCTCCGGGTCGCCGTACCGCAGCACCAGCAGGTCGGCGACCGCGCTGCCCGGGATGCCGATGGACACCGGGACGGTCTCCCGGTCGGCGCCGCGGCCCAGCGTCCGGCCCAGGGTCTGGTCGGAGTGGCCGTGGTAGGAGCCCTCGAACATGACGATCTTGTCCCGGCCGGTGTGCGCGCGGGCCAGCCGGATCGCCCCGGCGTTCGCCTCGGTGCCGGAGTTGGCGAAGGCGACCCGCTCGGTGCCCGTCAGCTCGGCCAGCAGCTCGGCGGCCTCACCGGTCTCCGGGCCGCGCGGGCCCAGCCGCAGGCCCGAGGACAGGTGCTCGCGGACGGCCTCGGAGACGAACTCCGGGTCGTGGCCGAAGAGCAGGACGCCGAAGCCCATGGTGATGTCGACGTACGGGTTGCCGTCGACGTCCTCCAGCCGGGAGCCCCGGGCCCGGCGGGCGGCCAGCGGGTAGAGCATCTCCTTGGTGCCGGAGCGGAAGCCGACCACGGCGCGGCTGTCCGCCAGGGTGCGGCGGTGGCGGCGGGTGATCGCCTTGGAGGCGGTGGTGCGGGCGGTGAAGCGGGCGACCAGCTCGTCCACGTGGGCGCGCTGCTGGTCGGTCAGGCCGCCGGCGGCCATGCCGGACTCGCGGGAGACCGTCACCCGGGGGCCGTGCACCTGCGGGGCGGCCGGGGCCGGGCTCTCGGTGGCGGGTGCCTCGGCGACGGGGGCGGGAGCGACGGCAGTGGGTGCGGCGGCGGGCGTCGGGACCTGCGCGGCGGCCGGTACGGCGGCCGGGGGCAGGGCCGCGGGCACGGGCGCCGGGGGGAGCGCGGGTGCGCCGCCGGCCAGCAGGCCGAGCTGGTCGCGCATCAGGTCGGAGAACTGGCCGAGCAGCGCGAGCTGGCGCTCGATCAGGCCGGTGCCGTCGGTGACCGGGGGCAGCGCGGCGGGGGCCGCCGGGGCGGCGGGTACGGGTGCGGCGGGTACGGGCTGCGGAGCCGGGGCCTGGGCGAGCGGCTCCGGTGCTTGTACAACCGGTGCTTGAGCAGCCGGGGCCTGAGCAGCCTGGACGACCGGGGCGGTCGGGGCTGGAGCCGCCACCGGCGCTGCCACCGGCTCGGGCACCGCCACGGGCTCCGGCTCGGCGGCCGGCAGCAGCGTGGCCAGCACGGCCGGCTCCAGCCGGGAGGCGATCAGCCCGGCCAGCCGGGCCGGGGTGTCGGCGTCCTCGAACAGCTCGCGCATCGACACCCGGACCCGGAACGCGCGCTCCAGGTCCCGGATCATGTTGATCATCGACAGCGAGTCGGCGCCCAGGTCGAAGAAGGGCTCGTCCGCACCGACCGAGGCCTCGTCGTAGCCGAGCTGGCGGGCCGTCTGCTCGACGACCTCCCGCAGCACGGCCTGCCCGGCCAGCTCCTCGGGGCTCGGAGTCGGTGAAGCAGCGGGTGTAGCAGCAGGTGAGGCGGCAAGTGCGACGGCCGGTTCAGCGGCCGGAGCGGTCTGCTGGGGTGGGTCCTGGCGCATGGCGGGGTCCTCGGTGGTCGGCCGGTCGGGGGCGGTGAACCAGTGGCGGCGGCGTTGGAAGACGGTGGTCGGCAGCGGGACGCGGCGGGCCGGTCCGTCCGGCCAGTCCCGGGCGGCGGCGAAGCCGGCCCAGTCGAGTGGGACGCCGTACGACCAGAGCGCGGCCGCGGCGGTGTCGAACTGCTGCTCCGGGGAGGCGCCGCGCCGGCCGCCGGCGACGAAGTGGCGCTCCGGCAGCTCCCGGCGGCCCATGCCGGTCAGCGTCGGGTGCGGGCCGATCTCCAGGAAGAGCTCGTGGCCCTGCCCGTCCAGTGCGGCGAGGACCTGGTCGAACCGGGCGGTCTCCCGGGTCTGCCGGAGGAAGTACTCGGGCGTCGGGACGGTCCCGGGGGCCAGCACCTCGCCGCCGAGGTTGCTGACCAGCGGGACGGCCAGCGGCCGCAGGAGCAGCCGGGCCAGCTGGTCGCGGAAGGGGTCGAGCATCGGGTCGAGCAGGCGGGAGTGGAACGCCCGGTCGCTGGCCAGCCGTTCGGTGGTCACCCCGTCGGCGGCCAGCACGGCCTCGGCGGCGGCGATCTCGCGGGGCGGGCCGGCCAGCACGCACTGGCCCCGGCCGTTGACCACGGCCAGGTCCACGCCGGGCAGCCAGTCGCCGAGCCCGGCCAGCCGGTCCAGGCCGGCCGAGACCACCGTCATGGCGCCCGGTTCGGTCAGCCGGTGCATCAGCCGGCCGCGCAGCGCCGTCAGGAACATCCCGTCGGCCAGGTCGAGCGCGCCGGCCGCGTGGAAGGCCGCGTACTCCCCGGCGCTGTGCCCGGCGACGGCGGCGGGACGGAGCCCGAGCTCCTGCCAGAGCCGCAGGTAGGCCGCCTGGAGGGCGAACAGCGCGGGCTGCGCCGCCTCGGTGGTCCAGCCGTCCTCGGTGCCCTGCGGCGCGGGGTCGAGCAGCAGCGGCAGCAGCGGCTCGCCCCAGTTCTCGCGGTGCAGCCGGTCGCACTCGTCCAGGACGGCGCGGAAGACCGGGAAGGCCCGGTACAGCTCGGCGGCCATGCCCCGGTACTGGGCGCCCTGGCCGGTGAAGAGCAGCACCGGCAGGACCTCGCCGCGCCCCACCTCGCGGTGGGCCGCGCCGGCGGTGGTCCGGCCCGCCAGGAAGGCGTCCAGGCCCTTGCGCAGGGCGGCCGGGTCGGGGCCGGTGACGGCCAGCCGGTGGCGCAGCGCGCGCCGGCCGGCGCCGAGGGTGAGCGGCAGGTCGCCGGGCGCGAGGGCGGGTTCGGCGTCCAGCCGGTCGCGGAGCAGCCCGGCCAGTTCGGTCAGGCCCTGGGCGGTGCGGGCGGACAGCGGCAGCACGGTCGGCGCCGGTCGCGGTTCGACGGCCGGGGCCGCGGGCGCCTGCTCCAGCACCAGGTGGGCGTTGGTGCCGCCGACGCCCAGCGCGCTGACGCCGGCCCGGCGCGGGGTGGGGCCGTCCGGCCAGTCCCGGCGCTCGGCGGCGAGCCGGAACGGGCTGTCGGCCAGTTCCAGCGCGGGGTTGGGGCTGGTGAAGTTCACCAGCGGGGGGATGGTGCCGTGCCGCAGCACCAGCAGCGCCTTGATCAGGCCCGCCATCCCGGCGCAGGTGTCCAGGTGGCCGATGTTGGGCTTGACCGAGCCGAGCGAGCAGAATCCGGCTGCTTCGGTCCGGGCGCGGAAGGCCTGGGCCAGTGCCCGGAACTCGATCGGGTCGCCGAGCGGGGTGCCGGTGCCGTGGGCCTCGATGTAGCCGATGCTGTCGGCCGGCACGCCCGCCAGGTCCAGGGCCCGGCCGACCACGGCCGCCTGCCCGTCGACGCTGGGCGCGGTGTAGCCGACCTTCCGGCCGCCGTCGTTGTTGACGGCGGAGCCGAGGATCACCCCGTGCACGGTGTCGCCGTCGGCCAGCGCCCGGTCGAGGCGCTTGAGCAGCACGGCGGCGACGCCGTTGCCGCCGACGGTGCCGCCCGCGTCGGCGTCGAAGGCCCGGCAGGCGCCGTCGGGGGAGAGGATCGACCCCTCCTCGTAGCGGTAGCCGGCCGCCTGCGGGATGTGCAGGGCGGCGGCCCCGGCCAGGGCCAGTTCGCAGTCACCGGAGAGCAGCGACTGGACGGCCAGGTGCACCGCGACCAGCGAGGTGGAGCAGGCCGTCTGCACGCCGATCGCCGGGCCGGTGAGGCCCAGCCGGTAGGCGACCCGGGTGGCGGCGAAGTCGGCCTGGTTGCCGATCGCGGTCTGCAGGGCGGCGACCGGCTCGGACGGGTCGGCGGTGGTGGCCAGGGTGTGCTGGTAGTAGGTGCGCAGCGCGTAGAGGGTCATCCCGGTGCCGGCGAAGACCCCGACCCGGCGCTCCGGGTCCGGCGCGTCGTAGCCGCCGTCCTCCAGGGCCTGGCGGCAGATCTCCAGCAGCAGGCGCTGCTGCGGGTCCATCAGGGCCGCCTCGGTGCCGCTGATGCCGAAGGCCTCGGCGTCGAACTCGTCGGTGCCGGTGAGCGCGCCGGTGACCGGGACGAAGTCGGGGTGGCGGTACTCCTCCGGGCGCAGTCCGGCCGCCGCCAGCTCCTCCTCGGTGAACCGGGTGGTGCTCCGGACGCCCTCGACGATGTTCCGCCAGTACTGCTCGGGGGTGTCGGCGCCCGGCAGGCGCATCGCCAGGCCGACGATCGCCACCCGGCGGTCGTCGCCCGGCCCGGCGACGGGGGCGGCGGCCGCGGTGGTGGGCGTGGCCGGCTCGGCGGACAGGTGGGCGATCAGGGCGTCCACGGTGGGGTGGCGGAACAGCTCGGTGGGTGCCGGGGGCGTGGGCAGCGCGGCGCTGAGCGCGCCGTGCACCCGCATCAACTGGAGGGATCCGATGCCGAGTTCGGCGAGCGGGCGGCCCGGGTCCAGCGGGGTGTCGAGGACGGACTCGAAGGCGTCCAGGACCAGTCGGCGCAGCCCGGACGGGGCGGTGTGCCCGGGGCCGGGTGCCGTGGCGGGCCGGGCGGCCGGCTCGGCGGTGACCGGCGTCGGCGCGGCGGCGGCCACCGGGCGGGGCGCGGTGGCGAGCAGGCGGCGCCGGGCGGCGGGGGAGCTCGGGTCCGGACCGGCGTACCGGTGGCCCGGGGCGCCGGCCAGCAGCAGGGCGGCCAGCCGGCGGCCGTGCGCGGCGCTCAGCACGGCGATGCCCCGGCCGGCGGCGGCCTGCTCGTTCTCGGTGTCGCGGTTCATGCCGACCCCGCTCCACAGGCCCCAGGAGATCGTCCAGGCCGGGGTGCCGGTCTCCCGGCGCAGCCGCTCGACGGTGCTCTCCAGGTAGCGGTTGGCGGCGGCGTACCCGGTGGAGCCGACCGCCTCCTGGAGGCCGATCATCGAGGAGAAGGCGACGAACTGGGCGCCGGGGCGCTGCCGGACCAGCTCGATGAGGTGGTCGGTGCCCTCGGCCTTGGTCCGGACGGCCTCGCGCCAGTCCTCGGTGCCGGTGTCGGCGAGGAGCGTGAGCCGGTAGCCGCCGGCCAGGTGGAGCACGCCGTCCAGCGGTGCCTGCCACTCCCGCTCGGCCTCGGCGAGCACCTCCGCCAGTTGTTGACGGTTCGTCACATCGGCCTGGCGGTAGGTGACCTGACCACCCTGGGCGGCCAGTCGGCGCAGCGCGGCCCGGCGTTCGGCCGCCTCGGCGGTCGGGGCGTCCAGGTCGCTGCGGCCGACGATCAGCAGCCGGGAGCCGTACTCGCGCAGCAGTCCGGGCAGCAGCTCGGCGGCGATCCCGCCGAGGCCGCCGGTGACGAGGTAGCGGGCGCCGGGGGTGAGCAGTGAGCAGCCGTCCCCGGCCGGTTCGGGGGCAGCCTCGGCCGGTGCCAGCCGGGGGACCCAGGGGCGGCCGGCGCGCCAGGCGGACTCGGGCTCGGGGCGGGGGTCGGCGAGCAGGGCGAGCAGTGCGGCGGCCTGATCCGCGACCGGCGCCCCGCCCGGCAGGTCGAGGTGCCGGGCGGCGGGCACCAGCTGCTCGGCCCGTGCGCCGGCGGCCAGTGCGGCGGTCAACGCGGCCCGGGGGTTGGGGAGTTCACCGGGGAGCACGGCGTGCAACCCGGCGCTGACGGAGACCAGCTCGCGGACCGGGGCCCGCGTCGGGAGCGCCCGCAGCAGGGCGAGCAGTGCCTCGTCCGGCGCCTGGTCCGGGGTGTCGGGCGTCGCGCTCCACAGGTAGACCAGCCGGTCGGCCGTCCGGTCGCCGAGGGCCCGCAGCCAGTCCTCGGGGTCGGCGGTCGGCGGGCGGTCCACCACCAGGGCGTTCGGCAGGGCGGCGGCCAGGGCCTCGGTGAGGGTGCCGGGGCCGGAGGGGCCGAGCAGCAGGATCGTTTCCTCGGCCAAGGAGGCCGGTGGGGAGGCCTGGTCCGCCGCCACCGGGCGGGCCTCCCAGCCGAGCTGCCGCACGCAGTCCGGCAGCGTCCGGGAGTTGGCCTCGGCCAGGTCCAGCGCGACGATGTGGTCGTCGAGTTCGCCGTCCAGCAGCCTCCCGCGCAGCGCGGTGCGCTGGATCTTGCCGCTGGTGGTGCGCGGGAAGTCGGCCGCCGGGACGGGCAGCACCAGGGCGGGGGCCGGCTGCCGGCGGGCCGCCAGCAGCTGCCGCACCTCGGCGGCGACCGGCGCCGAGGGCGCGTCCGGGGCGCTCTGGACGTAGGCGATCACCAGCTGCTCGGTGCCGGTGCGTTCGTCCGGCACCCCGAAGGCCGCGACGTGCCCGGAGCGCACCCCCGCCACGGAGGCCACCACGTCCTCCAGCTCGTGGCAGAAGTAGTGCACGCCGTTGACGATGATGATCTCCTTGCGACGGCCGGTGAGCACCACCTCGCCGTCGACCAGGAAGGCCAGGTCCCCGGTGTCGAACCAGTCGTCGCCGACGAAGGCCTCCTGGTTGGCCGGCGGGTTGTTCAGGTAGCCCGGCGTCACCCGGCCGGAGTGGACCTGGAGCCGGCCGACGCGGAGCTCGGGCAGCGCCCGTCCGGCGTCGTCGGCCACCCGCATCCGGGTGCCGGGCGCGGGCCGGCCCATGCTGAGGAAGGCGGTGCCGCGCTCCGCGGAGGCCGGGTCCGCGGGCTCCAGCCGGCCGGTCAGCGAGTCGGTGCGCACCAGGCGGCGGGCGCCGTCCTCGTCGTAGCGCTTGTAGGTGATCGCCGTGCAGGTCTCGGCCATGCCCCAGGCCAGCAGCACGTGGCCGGGGCGGACGCCGAACGGGGCGGTGGCGGCCAGGAACTCGTCGATCACCGCCTCGGTGCACTGCTCCCCGGCGTTGATCAGCGACTTGACCGAGGACAGGTCCCAGCGGCGGTCCGGCCCGGCGGCCCGGACGGCCTCGGCGACCAGCCGGAAGCCGAAGTTGGGCGACCAGGAGTGCGCCGCCCGGTAGCGCTCCAGCGCGTCCAGCCAGACCAGTGGGTCGGCGAGCACGAGTTCGGTGGGGATCTGCACCTGGTCGGCGGCCAGTACCACGTCGCGCAGGTGGAACATCAGCAGTCCGGCGACGTGGTCCAGGGGCAGCCAGTTGACCGTGCCGTCGCCCGGCTCGGTGCCCTGGGCGACGGCCCCCGCCACGTACTCCAGGATGCCGCGGTGGGTGATCTGCACCGCCTTGGAGCGTCCGGTGCTGCCGGAGGAGAGCTGGAGCATCGCGACGTCGGCGGGGACGGGGGCGTGCTCGGGGGCGGGGCCGTCCGGCAGCCCGCCCTCGGCGGGCCGGTCGACCGCGATCACCCGCAGGCCCGGCGCCGGGTACAGCTCCCCGAGCCGCTCCAGGCCCGCCACCGCGGGCCCGCAGACGAGCACCGGCGGCTCCTCCAGGGTCTGCCAGGCGTGCCAGAGCTTCTCCAGCACGGGGTTGCGCTCGTGGTAGTCCGGCGGGCGGGCGACCGTCACCGGCTGCATCCCGCCCAGGAAGCAGGCCCACAGGGTGGGGAAGTAGTACTCGGGCTCCGGGACCTGGAGGATCACCCGGTCCCCGGCCCGCAGCCCGGCGGCGGCCAGTACGGCGAGGATCTCGCGGGAGCGGCCGAGGAGTTGACGGTACGTGATCCTGGTGGCCTCGCCGCCCGCCCGGATCAGGTGCAGTCCGCGGTCGGGGTGCAGGTCGGCGGCGCGCAGCAGTGCCTCGGGCAGTGTCCGGGGCGCGTCCGGCCCGGGGGCGGGCAGCGGGGCGCCGACGGCCTCCGTCCCGGGGTCCTCGGCGTCGGGGCGCTCGGAGTCGGCCTCCCCGGGGGCGGCCGTGGGCTGCGCCGGGGAGGCGCCGGCCGTCGCCGGGCCCTCCCCGAACGGCCGCCAGCGGTCGGTGAGTTCGCGCAGGTGGCGCAGGGCGGGGCCGGGTGCGGTGGGCGGCCGGGTGAGCGCCGCGGCCAGGGCGGCGGCGTCCGGTTCGCCCTCGGGGGTGCGGACGATGCCGTCCAGGAGGTGTACTTCGGCGCTCGGGTCGGCGTCCAGCAGCGCCGCGGCGGCCCGGCGGCGCAGGGCCTCGGGATCGCCGTCGACGGCGGGGACCAGGTAGGCCAGCAGGCCGGGGCGGCCGTTCTCGTGCTCGACGGGCAGCAGCGCGCAGTCGGCGATCTCGGGGCGTAGCAGCAGCCGGGCTTCCAGGGTGCGCAGCCGGCCGTGGTCGGGACCGGTGGGACTCATGATTTCGGCACCTTTCGGATCGGTGCCGGGGCGCGGGTGTGGGCCGCCCCGGGTCAGGGAGGGGGAGCGGAGGTGAGTGGCGCGTACGGCGCGGGGGCGCCGGGTGTGCGGAGGTGTGCGGGTACGCGGGTGCGCGGAGGTGTCCGCGGACGTGCGGTGGTGTGCGGAGGTGTGCGGTGGTGTGCCGTCTGCTCAGCGGCGGCGGCGGGCGCGGGCGACCATCACCAGGAAGGCGAGCGCCAGCACGATCGGGACGGCGTGTGAGACGCCGACCACGGTGAGCGGGCTGAGCACCGCGAGCAGCGAGCCGCTCAGCAGCATCCCGGTGCCCATGCCGACGTTCTCGGCGGAGGTGAGGATGCCGAAGGCCTCGCCGCGTCGCTCGTCGGCGAGGGCCTGGATCCGGGTGGTGTAGGAGATCTCGGTGAATCCGTCGCCGAGGCCGGCGCCGATCGCGACCAGCAGGAAGAGCGGGGTCGGCAGGTCGGTGAAGACCAGGATGAAGCAGGCGGACATCAGACAGGTGCCCAGCGCGAAGCCGCGCTCGCCGGGCTCGATGCCCCGGCGCAGCATGAACCGGGAGACCAGCTGCTGGGCGCCGAGGTTGCCGATCGCCCAGGTGGCCCAGAAGGTGCCGAGCAGGGCGGCCGGGTTGTCGGGCGACGACTGGTTGGCGAAGACCGGCAGGCTGATGTTGTGGGCGGAGGAGCCGAAGGCGTCCAGCAGCCGGATCCCCGCCATGGCGCCCACCACGGGGGCGGCCCGCAGGACGACCAGGGCCTGCCACCGGGGGCGGCGCTTGCCGGTTGTCGGGGCGGGGTCCTCCGGCGGGGCCGCGGGCTCCTCCGCCTTCGCGGCCCGGGTGGGCAGCGGCAGCCGGACCACCAGTGCCCCGAACAGGACGAAGCTGGTCGCGTCGATGAGCAGCGCGGCCCGGAATCCGGCCCAGGCCACCACCACGCCCGCGGAGGCGAAGCCGAGCACCATCGCGGTGGAACGGCAGCTCGCCATCAGGCTGTTGGCGCGGGCGCGGCGTTCGGCGCCGACCATCTCGGGGATGCTGGTCCGCAGGGCGACGGCGGCCACGGCGGCGGCGCCGCCGAGGACCACGGCGAGCGGGTAGAGGACGGGGATGCGCAGCGAGGCCGGGACGAGGGCGACGACGACCAGCGCCAGCGCCTGGGCCAGGGCGCAGCCCGTCATCAGCCGCCGGCGGTCCAGCCGGGCCACCAGCCGTCCGGCGACCAGCCCGCCGGCGAGGCCGCCGGACAGTCGCAGGACGAGGTACCCGGCCGTGCCGAGCGCGTTCCCGGAGGCCTCGTAGGCGAACAGACTCAGCGCGACGAGGTCGAGCTGGCTGCCGTAGGTGTTCAGGGCATCGCCCGCGGCCAGCCGGTAGAAGGGCCGGGGCAGCTTGGTCGTGGCGAGTTGCGGTGCATCCAGTGCGGTGTCCGGCACGGTATTCCCCCCGGGGACGCCGTAGGGCGGCTCAGTGTGACATTGCACCGCAACCTAGAGGTGACCGGTCCGTAGATCAATACCGAGATCGTCTCCTGTCCGAAAGATCGTGAACTCGGCCGACTTACTGTCACCTTTTACGCCACGCTGGCCAGTTGTTGGCGTACGGACAGGCGTGGGATGTGGGTGGGGGCGGGCGCGGGGTGGGATCAGCTGCGGCCGAACAGCCTGCCGAGCCAGCCCTTGCCCTTGCGGCCCTGCTCGGCGCAGTCGCACCGGGCGGACTTCGGCACCCCGGCCAGGACCTGCTCCACGTGCATTCCGCACCCGGCGAAGCCCGGCTTCCCGCAGGTGCGGCAGGCGACTCGTCGGCACATGTCGTGCTCCGTTCTCCGGGCTCCCAGGGGCGGAGCCATGCCGCCAATATACCCCACCCCGTATTCGTGATGTCGGATTCGTCCGGCCGCCGGGGTCGGAGCGGCGGCGGGGCGAAGCCGTGGCGCGGGGTGCGGAGGGGAGGGGGCCGTCAGGCCGTCTCGGGGCGGGCCGGCGGGATCGCGTAGGTCAGCGTGGCGCTGGCCACCAGGACCTCGTCGGCGTCCAGCAGTTCGGCCAGTACCACGCACAGCCGGCGCCCGAACTTGGCCGTCCTGGCGTGCACGCGCAGCGCCCCGGGCCGCGGCCGGTTGAGGAAGCTGATCTGCAGCGAACTGGTCAGCGCCATCAGGGTGGGCCCGAGCCGGGCGTTGATCAGGAGGAACGCGGCCAGGTCGCACAGGCCGGCCTGCTCCGGGCCCGAGACGGTGCCGCCCGGGCGGGTGCGCAGCCGGTCGCCGTCCACGGCCATGGTGAGGGTCCGGCCGTCCACCCCGGTCACCCGGCAGGCGGCGTAGTCGGGGAACTGGTCGGTGATCAGGTCATTGAGCTGATCGGGGCCCAGGAGGACGTCGACGGTGGCGACCGCCGTGTTCGAGTCGGTGGTCATGGGGCTCAGCGTAACCGTCTGCCCGGTGGTGCGCCCGGGGCGGTCCAGGCCCGCTTCCGGCCAGCTTCGTTTGCCGTGGTCAACCGCCAAGATCCGTTGCGGCCATGATAATTGCGCATGTCCTGGCGGTGTCGTGACGGCCGGAACCGGCCGCTCCGGTGCCGTCCGGTGGCCGAATCCGCTCGGCACGATTCGTAAGGGACCTTGTTCGGCCCAAAATGCAGCACCTACTCTCCGAGGAAGTTCAGCGGAGCCGATGCGGAACTCCGCCGGCCGCTGGGGGGCGGCGTCATTTTCCTTGTGGTCGTCAGGGGCCTCGGTGGAAAACGGGCCCCCACCCGTTCATGCCCGACCATGTCCTGCTTCAGAGTCCTGCTTCAGAGACGGGGTGTTGCGCCATGGGTATTTCCATTCTGGACGACGAGGCGGTGGTGGTCCGTACTCCCGACGAGTTCCTGGCGATGCCGGAGGAGTACCGGGAGATCGCCATCCGCGGCATGGTGGTCAACACCGAGGGGGAGCTCTCCGGCGGCGACGACTACGTGCAGGTCTTCCTGCCGCTGGCCCCCGACGCGGAGGAGCGGCAGGTCTGCGCCGAGCGCGCCGCCGAGGAGTACGACCACTACAAGATCGGCAAGCGGGTCCTCGCGGAGGTCGGCGTGGACACCACCTACATGGAGAAGCAGACCCTGGCCGATCGGAACCTGTTCCGCGCCCAGGAGTTCCACACCTGCACCACCTGGGCCGAGCGCGGGATCTTCTCCTACATCGGCGAGGAGACCGCGATGGTGATGATCTCCGAGTTCGCGCAGAGCAGCTACCGGCCCTGGGCCGACGCGGTGCGCACGATCATCCTCGACGAGAAGGTGCACATCGCCCACGGCGCCCGGGTGTGCCGCAACCTCGCCGCCACCGACGACGGCCGCGAGCAGCTCCAGCAGGCCCTGGACCGGCTGTGGCCGACCTTCATCCGGATCTTCGGCAGCCCGCGCTCCGAGCGCGCCAAGCTGGCCGTCCGCTTCGGCCTGCGGCAGACCACCAACGGCGAGGCCTGCGACCTGTGGCGGGAGAAGGTCACCCCGCGCATCAAGAACCTGGGTCTGCGCCTCCCGGAGTAGCGGGAACAGCAGCACGCCGATCCCGCCACTCCCGAGGAGCCCATCGCCATGGCAACACCCGTCACCATCGAACAACGCCCGCTGAGCCGACGCGAGGCCAAGGCGCGCACCGCCGAACTCATCGCGGACCGGCCCGACCTGGCCGAACGCCTGCACCGGCTGCGCCGGCTGGGGCGCGAGGTCCGCTCCTGCGAGGTCCACCTCACCAACACCTGCAACATCCGCTGCAAGGGCTGCTGGTACTTCGAGGGCGGCTTCGACACGGCCGTCAAGGAGCTGTCCGACCTGGACCGCATCCGGGCCTTCGCCCGCAAGCTGGCGGACGACGGCGTCAACCAGGCCACCCTGATCGGCGGCGAGCCCACCCTCGTCCCGCGCCGGGTCGAGGCCTTCGTCGAACAGCTGCCGTACATCACCATCTCCACCAACGGCCTGCGCCCGATGCCCAAGCAGGGCTTCGAGAAGATCGCCATCGCGGTCAGCATCTTCGGCGGCGGCCCGCTCGACGACGACCTGCGCGCGATCCGGGTCAACGGCTCCAAGTTCACCGGCCTGTTCGACACCGCGCTCAAGCACTACCGCGACGACCAGCGGGTGCTGTTCATCTACGCGCTCTCCGAGGCCGGGGTCGAGCACATCGAGCCCACCGTGCGGAAGATCGCCGAGAACGGCAACATCGTCACCTTCAACTTCTACAGCGAGCACGGCACCGAGACCCCGCTGAAGATCGCCAACGAGCAGCGGGTGCTGGACGAGGCGCAGCGGGTCAAGGACCTGTACCCGCAGGCGGTGGTGAGCCACCCGTACTTCATCCGGACCCTGGTCACCGGCCGGACGCACTGGGGCGGCCGGTTCGGCTACGACGTCTGCCCCAGCCTCAGCGTCGACGCCCCCGAGCACGAGGACCGTGTCGCCAACGGCAACCCGGTCATCCCCGGCTTCAACGTCTGGGGCGCCGACTACGAGTCGCTCCAGTTCTGCTGCACCTCCGGCGACTGCGGCGGCTGCCGGGACAGCCAGGCCGTCTACAGCTGGCTGGTGGTCAGCGCCAACCGCTTCCTGGACGACGCCGCCCGGCTGGAGCAGTGGCTGGACATCGCCGAGAGCTACTGGCAGCAGTGGCACTGGGCCCCGTACCACGCCAGCAAGGCCGGCCCGGCGCTCTGAGCCCGCGCCCCTGCCCGCCGCCCGTACGGCACCGCCCGTACGTCCCCCGCACCGCCACCGCCGCCCCGCGCGGACGAGGAGAGCCATGCCCGACACACTGGACCGCACCGCCATCGAGAACTTCGTCGTCGACGCCCTCGTCGACCTCGGCGTCGAACGCGAGGGCATCGTCGACGACGCCGCCCTGGACGAGCTGGAGATCGACTCGCTCGACATGGTCGAGCTCAGCCAGTCCATCCGCAAGCAGCTGGGCATCCCGGTGAAGCCCAAGGACTTCGACCAGCTGTACACCGTCGGCGAGGTGCTCGACCTGTGCCGCCGGAAGGCCGGGCTGGAGTGAGGCCCCGGGCCGTCGTCACGGGCCTGGGCGCGGTGACCCCGCTGGGCGTGGGCGCCGACGAGCTGCACCGGCGGGCGGTGGCCGGCGAGAGCGGGCTCGCCGACGGGCTCGGACTGTGCCGGGACTTCCGGCCCGCCGACCACCTGTCGCGCCAGCAGATCCGCCGCACCGACCGCTTCACCCAGCTCGCGCTCGTGGCCGCCGCCGAGGCCCTGGCCCAGGCGGGATGGACGGACGGCCCGCCGCCCTACCCCGCCGAGCGGGTCGCCTGCGTGGTGGGCTGCGCGCTCGGCGGGACGGCGAGCTTCGAGACCCAGGCCGAGGTGCTCCGGCAGCAGGGCGGGGAGTTCGTCTCCCCGCTCATGGTGCCCGCCATGATGGCCAACGCCGCGGCCTCGCAGATCGCCCAGCGCCACGGCCTGCGGGGCGAGGCGCTCTGCCTGGCCTCGGCGTGCAGCAGCGCCACCCAGGCGATCGGCACCGCCCTGCTGCTGCTCGCCGCCGGAGCCGCCGACGCCGTGGTGGTCGGCGGCGCCGAGGCCTCCACCTCCGAGCTGGTGCGGGCCGCCTTCCGCACCGCCGGGGCGCTCTCCGAGAGCGGCCGCTCGGTGCCCTTCGACCGCGACCGGGACGGCCTGCTGATCGGGGAGGGCGCCGGAATCCTGGTCCTGGAGACCGAGGCCGGCGCCGCCGCCCGGGGCGCCACCGTGCTCGGCGAGGTGCTCGGCTACGGCTCCACCTGCGACGCCCACCACCTCACCGCCCCGGACCCGACCGGCGAGACCGCGGCCCGCGCCGTCACCCTGGCGCTCGACGCGGCCGGCGTCAGCCCCGGGCAGCTCGGCTACCTCAACGCCCACGGCACCGGGACCGTCCTCAACGACAGCTCCGAGTGCGAGGCGCTGCGCCTGGCGCTCGGACCGGCCCTGGACGCCGTCCCGCTCTCCTCCACCAAGTCCTGCACCGGCCACCTCTTCGGCGCGGCCGGCGCCGTGGAGGCCATCGCCACCCTGCAGGCGCTGCGCCACGCCACCGCCCCGCCCACCGTCGGGCTGCGCGAGCCCGACGAGAAGCTCGGCCCGCTGAACCTGATCCGCCACGCCACCCCGCTCGCCGCCCCCGCCCTGCCCGGCGGCCGGCGGGCCGGGCTCTCCACCTCCTTCGGGTTCGGCGGACACAACGCGGCCCTGGTGCTGGCGGCGGCCGACGCACCCGGTACGACCGGTACGACGAAAGGCCAGGAGTGATGCTCGGCTTCCACGGACGCCGCTATCTGATCACCGGGGTGCTCAACGAGGACTCCATCGCCTGGCACACCGCCAGGGCGCTCCAGGAAGCGGGCGCCGAGGTCCTGCTCACCGGCTTCGGCCGGGCCCGGCGGATCACCGAACTGGCCGCGGACGTCCTGCCCCGCCCCGTCGAGGTGCTGGAACTGGACGTCACCCGGCCCGAGGACTTCGCCCGGCTGGCCAAGGAGCTGGAGCAGCGCTGGGGCGGGGTCGACGGCGTGCTGCACGCCGTTGCCGCCGCCCAGCAGACGGCGTTGAGCGGCAACTTCCTCACCACCCCGCCGGAGGCCGCCGGCCTCGCGCTCCGCACCGCCGCCGTCTCCCTGCACTCGCTGGCCACCGCGCTCGCCCCGCTGCTCAGCGCGGACGGGCGGCGCGGCAGCGTCGTCGGACTGGACTTCGACGCCAGCGGCGCCTGGGCCGGCTACGACTGGATGGGCGTCAGCAAGGCGGCGCTCGGCGCGGTCTGCCGGTACCTGGCGATGTACCTCGGCCCGTCCGGCATCCGGGTCAACCTGGTGGCGGCCGGCCCGGTGGAGACCGTCGCCGGGCAGGCGATCAGCACCTTCGACCGGATCGCCGACCGCTGGCAGGCCGAGGCCCCGCTCGGCTGGGTCCGCACCGACCCCGCCGTCGTGGTCGGACCGGTGCTGTTCCTGCTCTCCGACCTCGCCGCCACCGTCAGCGGGGAGATCCTGCACGCCGACGGCGGGATGCACGCCGTCCGGATGGGCACCGGACCGGCCTTCGCGGAAGGAGGCGCGGCATGACGCCCGCCATCGTCGGCGTGGGCGCCGCCCTGCCCGAACGCGTCGTCCCCAACGCCTACTTCGAGCGGATCGGCGCCTCCCCGGAGTGGATCGTCAAACGGACCGGCATCGAGGAGCGCCGCTTCCTCCCGCCGGACGGCCGGCTCGCCGACCTCGTGGTGGCCGCCGCCGAACAGGCGCTGCGCAGCTCCGGGCGCACCGCGGCGAGCATCCGGCACGTCGTGGTCGCCACCATCACCCCCGACCGGGTCACCCCCGGGGTGTCGGTGGAGGTCGCCGCCCGGCTCGGCATGCCGCAGGCCACCGCCTTCGACCTGCACGCGGCCTGCGCCGGGTTCGTCTACGGCCTGGACCACGCCGCCGCGCTGATCGAGACCGGCCGGGCCGGGGCGGTGCTGGTCTGCGGCGCCGACGCGCTGACCCGGATCACCGACCACGAGGACCGTGGCACCGCGGTGCTGCTCGCCGACGGCGCCGGCGCCGCCGTGGTCGCCGACGTGCCCGGCGCGCCCGACCCGTGCTTCTCGCTCGGCAGCGACGGCGAGCAGATCCCGCTGCTCTACGCCGACCGGGACGACCGCAAGCTGCGGATGGACGGCCGGGAGGTGTTCGACCACGCGGTGGAGAAGATGTCGGAGGCCACCCGGGAGGTGCTCACCCGGCGCGGCCTGACCTGCGAGGACCTCGACCTGTTCGTCGCCCACCAGGCCAACGCCCGGATCGTGCGCGCGGTCGGCAAGGAGGTCGGGCTGCCCCCGGAGCGGCTCTACCTGAACGTCCACCGGGTCGCCAACACCTCGGCGGCCTCGATCCCGCTGGGCCTGACCCACGCCCGCGAGGAGGGCCTGCTGGACGGCCCGAAGCTGCTCGGCCTGGCCGCGTTCGGCGCGGGCATCACCTGGGGCGCCGGGGTGATCGGCTGGCGGCCCGGCGCCGGTGGGGAGGCGGCGGAGTGAAGACCCCCCGGTTCCCCGTGATCGCCGAGATCGCCGCGCCGGACGGGGCCCGGATCACCGTCCGGGCGCTGGCCCGGCCGGAGCCGGCCGCCCCGGTGGTGGTCGTCCTGCCGGCGATGGGGACGGCCGCCCGGCACTACACCCCGCTGGTCCGCGCCCTGCACGCGGCCGGCCTCAGCGTGGCCACCTGCGACCTGCGCGGCCACGGGGAGAGCCGGCCGGTGCCCCGGCACGGGGTCGCCTTCGGCTTCCGCGAGCTGGTGGAGCAGGACTTCGGGGCGGTGCTCGACGCGGTGGCCGGGGCCTTTCCGGGCGCGCCGCGCCTGCTGCTCGGGCACAGCCTGGGCGGGCAGCTGGGCCTGGTGCACTGCGGGGTGTTCCGGCCCCGGCTGGCCGGCGCGGTGCTGGTGGCCAGCGGATCGGCCTGGTACCGGACCTTCGGCGTACGGGCGGGCCTGCGGCGGCTGGCGCTGAGCCAGTTCTCGATCGTCGCCTCGGCCGTGGTCGGCCACTGGCCGGGCGAGCGGTTCGGCTTCGGCGGCCGGGAGTCGCCCCGGCTGATGCGGGACTGGGCGCGGCAGATGCGCACCGGCCGCTACCGGGTGCGCGGCGCGGTCACCGACTACGAACGGGTGCTGGCCCGGGTCGACCTGCCGGTGCTGGCGGTGGACGTGCAGGGCGACGAGCTCGCCCCGCCGCGGGCCGTCGACCACCTGTGCGCCAAGCTGCCCTCGGCCCGGGTGGAGCGCTGGAGCTACACCGCCGAGCAGGCGGACGGCCGGGCGCTGGACCACTTCCGCTGGATCCGGCACAACCGCGGGCTGGTGGAGCGGATCGCCCCGTGGATGCTCGCCGCCGCCGAGGCCGCGGGCGGTGCCGCGCCCGCCGAAGCCGGGGCGGACACGGCTCCGCACGGCGGCGTCCGCCCGACCGTATAGGGACCAGACCGAGGAGTGCCCGCATGTCCGTCGTCCCCGCCCCGTCCGACCGCAGCGCCGACCTGCCGCCCGGGGCCCCCGGCCTTCCGCACGGCATCCCCGACCTGCTCACCGCGACCGCCGCGCGCTGCCCGGCCCACCCCGTCCTGCGGCTCGACGAGGAGGTGCTGAGCTTCGCCGACCTGGAGGCGCGCAGCGCCCGGGCCGCGCACTGGCTGGCCGCGCTCGGCGTCGCGCCCGGCGACCGGGTGGCCGTCCTGCTGCCCAACGTGCCGGAGTTCGCGGTGCTGTACTACGGCATCCTGCGCGCCGGGGCGGTGGTCGTCCCGATGAACCCGCTGCTGAAGGCCCGGGAGATCGAGCACTGCCTCGGCGACGCCCGGCCCGCCGTGCTGCTCGCCTGGCACACGGGCGACGAGGAGGCGGCCGAGGGCGCGCGGCGCACCGGCACCCGGCTGGTCGCCGTCGAGCCGGCCGCCCTCGCGGCGGCGCTCGCGGAGCAGCCGGCCGACCCGCCGACCGCCGCCGGGGGCCGCGGGGGAGAGGACACCGCGGTCATCCTCTACACCTCCGGCACCACCGGGGCGCCCAAGGGCGCCGAGCTGACCCACCGCAACATCGTGTGCAACGTGCGGGCCGGTATCCAGGTGCTGGGCCTGGTCGAGCGGGACGTGATCTTCGGCGGGCTGCCGCTGTTCCACTCCTTCGGCCAGGTGATCGGGCTCAACTGCGCGGTGGCCGTCGGGGCCTGCCTGACCCTGGTGCGGCGCTTCGACCCGCTGGCCGCCCTCGCGGTGATCCAGCGCGACCGGGTGAGCGTCTTCCTCGGCGTGCCGACCATGTACACCCTGATGCTGACCCACCCGCGACGCGCCGGGCACGACGTCTCCTCGCTGCGGGTGTGCCTGGGCGGCGGCGCGCCGATGCCGCCGGAGGTGCTGCGCGGCTTCGAGACCGACTTCGACTGCGTGGTGCTGGAGGGCTACGGGCTGTCCGAGTCCTCGCCGCTGGCCTGCGCCAACCGCAGCGACCGGGAGCGGATCGCGGGCACCATCGGCATCCCGGTCGAGGGGGTGCGGATGCGGATCGTCGACGAGTCCGGCCGGGAGGTGCCGGACGGCACGGTCGGCGAGGTGGTGATCCGGGGCCACAACGTGATGAAGGGCTACTGGGGCCGCCCGGACACCACCGCGCGGACCGTCCGGGACGGCTGGCTGCACACCGGGGACCTCGGCACCCGCGACGAGCGGGGCGACTTCCGGATCGTCGACCGCCGCAAGGACGTCATCATCCGCGGCGGCTTCAACGTCTACCCGAGGGAGGTGGAGGACGTGCTGTACGAGCACCCGGCGGTGGCCGAGGCCACGGTGATCGGCGTCCCCCACCCCACCCACGGCCAGGAGGTGGCCGCCGCCGTGGTGCTGCGCGAGGGCGCCGCGGCGACCCCGGAGGAGATCCGCGGCTTCGTCCGGGAGCGGGTGGCCCCGTACAAGTACCCGCGGCTGGTGTGGACGGTCGACGCGCTGCCCAAGGGGCCGACCGGGAAGATCCTCAAGCGCGAGGTCGTGGTGCCCGCCGCCGAGCCGGGCCGGCCCGGGAGCTGAGCGGGCCCGCCGCAGCCGTACCGTCCCGGCCGGGCCCAGCGGCCCCGGGGGGGGGGGGGGGCGGGGGCGGGGCCCCCCCCCCCGGGGGAGACCACCCCGCCGCAGCCACCCAGGGACGACACCGCCCCCCCCAAAAGGGTGT
>NZ_JBHUAL010000144.1:0-25237 GCF_042789775.1 Kitasatospora sp. NPDC056800
ACGCCCCGCCGCCGGACGTCCAACTGGCCCGGATCCGCGAGCTGTTGGCCGAGTACCTGCCCTGGGAGGTCGAGCTCTGGACGGAGGCCGAGCCGACCGACGCCGGGGCCGGGCTGTTCGGCGCGGTCACCCCGGTGGTCCGGCGCGCGGTGGCGGAGCTCGGCTCGGGCGTGGACGCCGTCCACGTGCTGGGCCTCGGCGACGCGGTGGTGGTGACCGACCCGATCGCCGGACAGGGCGCCAACAACGCCGCCCGGGCGGCCGAGGCCTACCGCCGGGCCGTCGTGGAGCACGGCGACGCCCCGTACACGGCCGACTGGATGTGCCGCACCGCCGAGCGGTTCTGGCAGCAACAGGCCCGCCACAGCGTCGAGTTCACCGCCGCGATGCTGACCGTGCCGGACCACCTCCAGGGGGTGTTCGCGGCCGCCGCCGAATACCCGGAGGTCGGCCGCCGGCTCGCCAACACCTACGCCGAAGCGCGCGACTACGCCGCCTGGCTCGCCACCCCCGAGCTGACCGCCGCCTACCTGGCCTCGGTGGGCAACTCCTCAGCGGGAAGCCAGGTTCGGCTCGGCGACGAGGACGGGTCCGGCGGCTCCTGTCGGTAGGAACCGCCGGACCCGGGGGCCGTACGACCGGACACCGGCCTTCCGGGCCCGAGGCGGTCGGGCGCGGATGCGGGCGGCTCAGCGCGGCCCGGTGCCCGTGGCGCGCAGTCTGTCGAGGGTGTGGTCCAGGTTGGCCTGGGTCGCCGCGACGGCGGCGTCCGGGTCACCCGCGGCGATCGCCTCGACCAGGGTGCGGTGCGCGTGGGTGATGCCCTCCGCTTCGACGCCGTCGTGGAGCCGGTTGTCGGCCACCACGTGGCCGGCCGCTTCGCGCAGCGCGTCGACGAAGGAGTCGAAGAGGCGGATGAGCACCGGGTTGTGCGCCGCCCGGACGACCTGGCGGTGCAGTTCCAGGTCGGTCTCGACGAGCTCGGCCGGGTCGGCGGCCGCGTCGCGGGCGGCCAGCGCCGCCCGGAGCGCGGCGACGTCCGCCTCGGTGCGCCGCTGCGCGGCCAGCCGGCCCGCCTCCACCTCCAGCGCCGCCCGGACCTCGTACACGTCGAAGACCTCCGAGTGCCGCAGCTCCCGGTCGAACTCCGAGACCGGGGCGGCGGCGGCCACGTACGTGCCCGAGCCCTGACGGGCGCGCAGCTGGCCGTCGGCGATCAGCACCCGGACGGCCTCGCGCGAGGTGGTCCGGCCGACTCCGAGGAGTCGGCTCAGCTCCACCTCACCGGGCAGTTTGCTGCCGACCGGCCACTCGCCCGTGCCGATCAGTCGGCGCAGCTCGGCCGTGGCTTCCTCCACCAGTGAGCGATGGCGTACCGGGCGAACAGTCATGAGGACGACCCTATCGTCCTCCGGGTGCCGCACCCGTGGCGGCCTGCTCGTTCACCCGTTCCGGGGCCGGTTCCGGCCCCTGCTCCGGCCCCGCCTCCGGCAGTACGCGGTCGCGCAGCCGCAGCGCGGAGCCGAGTCCGAGCGCCAGCACGCCGAGGACCAGGGCGAGGACGGTCCGCAGGCCGTGGGCGTCGGCCAGGCCGCCGAGCGCCGGTGCGGCGAGGCCGCCCACGGACATGGCGAGTCCGAGAGTCAGCCCGCTGGCGGTGCCGGGCCGGGTGGGCAGGTAGTCCTGGGCGAGTGTCACCTGCGGGGCGAAGGGCAGGAACATGGCCAGTCCGAACGCCACCGCGCCGGCCATGGCGACCGCGACGGAGGGTGCGAAGGCCACGGCGGCCAGGGCGGGGACGGCCAGCAGGTAGCCGGTGCGGATCGGGGTCATCCGTCCGTGCCGGTCGCCGAGCCAGCCGCCGAGCAGGGTGCCGGCCGCCCCGGCCAGGGTGAGCAGGGTCAGCGCCGCGGCGCCGGTTCCCGTCGAGCCGTGGAGGTCGCGCTGGATGTGGAGGGCGAGCATCGAGGTGACGGTCACGTAGGGGATCGACCAGGCGACGGTGGTCGCGGCGAGGCGTCCGAACGCCCGCCAGACGTCGCGGTGGGCGCTCGTCGCCGCACCCCGGGCGGCCGACGGGGTCGCCGGGGTGTGGCCGCGGTACCGCAGCCAGCGGCCCCGCGCGGCCCACAGCAGGGCCGTCACCAGCGCCGGGACGGCCAGCAGCCAGCTGCCGCCCAGGCCGTACGCGCCGACCACGAGGGTGACCAGGGCCGGTGCCAGCGAGGCGCCGAGGGTGCCCCCGACGGAGAACAGGCTCATCGCCCGCTGGGACTGTCCCCCCGCGACCCGGGCCTGGTTGGTGGCGGCCGGGTGGTAGGCGGCGATGCCGATGCCGGCCAGCGCGGCGAAGAGCCAGGTCAGCGGGTAGCTGTCGGCGAGGGCGGCGCCGGTGATCCCGGCCGCGGCGGTGAGGAAGCCGGCCGGGATGAGCCAGCCGCGGGGGCGGCGGTCGACCAGCAGGCCGAACAGCGGCTGGACCACGCTGGACAGGCCGCTCGCGGCCAGGGCGATGCCGGAGACGGCGGTGTAGCTGTAGTGCCGCTGGGACATCAGGAAGGGCAGCAGGGCCGGGACGGCGCCCTGGTAGAGGTCGTTGACGATGTGGGTGCCGGTCAGGAAGGCCAGCTGTCCGCGCTTCACCGCGTCCCCCGCTCGGGCCGCGCCGTGTTCTGCCCGGTCGCCCGCTCCAGTACGGCCGCCTGCCGGGCGGCGTGGTGGTGCCAGGGCCGGGCCCGTTCCAGCTGGGCGCCGAGGGAGAGCAGGAGGCCCTCTTGGTGGAGCCGGGCGGTCAGCATCACGCCGATCGGCAGTCCGTCCGGGGTCCAGTGCAGCGGCAGGCTGATCGACGGCCGGCCGGTGAGGTTCGCCACCGGCGTGCGCGGGGTGACGGCGAGCATCCGGGCGTAGGTCCGCTCCGGGTCGTCCGGGTCGGCCAACGACCCGACCGGCAGCGGCGGTTGGTCCGTCGTGGGGCTCAGCACCGCGTCGAAACGGTCGTACCGGTGGCAGATCGTCCGGGCGGTGGCGGTCAGCGAGGCCATCGCCGCGGCCAGCCGGACCGCGCTGTGCTCGTTGCCCCGGGCGCGCAGCCAGCGGGTCAGCGGCAGCAGCCGGTCCTCCCGCTCCGGCGGTACGGGCACGGCGGCGGCCAGCACGCTCCACAGCACGGTGAAGTCCGGCACGTACTCGGCCGGGTCGAACGGCGGGGCCTCCTCCACCCGGTGGCCGAGGTCGGCGAGCAGGTCGGCGGTGCGGCGGGAGGCCAGTGCGGCCTCCGGGTGCCACCCGTCCGTCCGGGGCAGGACGCCGATCCGCAGCGGGCCGGGCTCGCGTTCGACGCAGGCCCTGAAGTGGCCGGCGGGGGAGGCGGGCAGGGTGCTGCCGTCGCCCGGGACGCTGCCGGCCATGACGTCCAGCAGGAGGGCCGCGTCCAGCACCGTCCGGGCCAGCGGGCCGGCGGTGGCCAGCCCGAAGGCGTCCGTGCCGGGGGCGGTCGTCACCCGGCCCCGGCTGGGCTTGAGGCCGACCACGCCGCAGGCGGCGGCCGGGATCCGGACCGAGCCGCCGCCGTCGCTGCCCAGGGCCCCGGCGGCCAGGCCGGCGGAGACCGAGGCGGCCGCCCCGCCGCTGGAACCCCCGGCGCCGCGGCCGGGGTCGTACGGGCTGCGCGCGGTGGCGTGGACCGTCTCCGTGTAGGCGGAGCAGCCGAACTCGGCGGCCGTGGTGGTGCCCAGCAGCACGCCGCCCGCGGCCCGGAGGGCGCCGACCACGGCGGCGTCCTGCGGAGCGACGCGGTCGTCGAAGGCGGCGGAGCCCGCGGTGAACGGGAGCCCGCCGACCGGCCAGGTGTCCTTCACCGACAGCGGCACGCCGAGCAGCGGCGGCAGCCCGGCGCCGTCCCCGGTCCCGGCGCCGTCCCCGGCGGCGGCCAGCCGGGCCTCGGCCGCACGGGCGGCCCGGCGGGCGCCGGGCGCGTCGACCGTGCGGTAGGCGCCGAGCACGCCGTCGAGTTCCTCGATCCGGCGCAGGTGGTGGTCGACGAGTTCGGTCGGCGAGACGGTGCGCCCGCGGATCGCCGCCGCCTGTTCGGCCAGCGTCAGGGCATGGAGGTCTGACATGATCACTCTCCCCAAGTAGTCCTCAGGTCCCCAGGTCTTCAGGTCCTCTGAGGACTTCACCATAGAGGCGGGCCCGACTCCATGGCAAGGCAAGCCTTACCGGCTGCCCGGGTGTGCGTTGGTCCTGGCGGATGGGCGGTGCGTGCCCCTCCCTCGCCTCCGATCGCACCCGCTCTTCCGGACACTACGGTGACCGTACTATGGTGATCGGCGTGACGAAGAAACGCTCCATGCAGGAGCCCACCTTCCTGCTGCTCACCGCCCTCGCCGACCAGCCCCGGCACGGCTACGCGCTCGGCGACGAGGTCGCCGCGATCTCCGACGGCCGGGTCCGGCTCGGCGCCGGAAGCCTGTACGGCACGCTCGACCGACTGCTCGCCGAAGGCCTCATCCAGGTCGAACGGGAGGAGACGGTCGACGGGCGACCCCGCCGCGTCTTCGCCCTCACCCCGACCGGAACCCAGGCCCTCACCGACGAGAGCCGGCGGCTGCGGGCCGCCCTCCGCGAGGCCGACCGCCGCCTCGCCATCACCCGGAACAGGCTCGCGGGAGGCCCGGCATGACCGCGCACCAGGACCACCAGGACCACCAGAATCACCAGGAGCAGAGCAGGGAGGGCCGCCTGGCGGCCCACCTGCTGCGCCGCGCCCTCGCCCTCTACCCGGCCTCCTACGGCACCCACGCGCTGGCGGAGGTCGCCGATCACGCCGAGCGCCGCGTCCGAACCGCGAGGCCGCTCGCCGCTCTGCGCGAGGTGGCCGATGTGGCGGGGCACGGCGTCCGGGTCCGGCTCGGCCTGGTCTCCCACCGGCCGGCGGGCCGGGCCCTGGCCACCGCGGCCCCGCTCGCCGCCGCACTGGCCGGCGGCTACGCGGCCGTGCACCTCTATTGGGCGGTCCGGGCCGCCACCGACCCGGACGGCGGGATGCGCGTCGGGTCGCTCGGCGCCACGATGGCGCTGCTCGTCCCGGCGGTGCTGATGGCCGTCGCGGCGCTGACCGGCCGTTGGACGGCGGCCCGCGCCCTGGCGGCGGCCACCGTCGTGGCCCCGCTGCTCGTCCTGCTCGCCGGCCCCGAACTGCCCGGTGCGCACGCGCGGGGCCCGCTGACCTACAGTCTGGTCGGCCCGGACACGGTGCTGTTCGCCCTCAACGCCCTGGTGCTGCTGGCCGCCCCGCCGGACCGCACCACGCGACCGCGCTCCGCCGTACCGTGGGCGGTCGTGCTCACCACCACGGCAGCGGACGTCGCCCTCGTCCTGGTCTCCGGCCCGGGGGAGGGAGTGTTCTTCCGGACCGGATTCCCCCTCGTCGCCCCGGTGGTCGTCGGCGCGGCCGTCGCCTGCACCACCCGTACGGTCCGCTCGGCGGCCCTGACGGCCGTCGTCCTGGGGGTGCCGCCCGTGGTCGCCCCCACGCTGACGGGCTACTACGTCATGAACGCGACCGCTGTCCTGTTCCTGGTGGTGCTGTTCACCATCGGGTACGCGGTCGCCCTCGCGGCGGTCCGGCTGACGGGCCGGTTCGGCCCGCGGACCGACCCGCGGACCGACCCGCAGCAGCCCTGATCCCCGGGCACGGCCCCGGCCCCGCGTCGTGAACCCGCGCGTACGCCCGCGGGTCCGCGCGGCGTCGGACGAATGGTGGCATCCGGCCTGGTCGGGTCGGATGCCACCATGGCCGGCCACCCCCAAGGGTGGCAGCCGGGGCCGGTGGGCCAGGGCGCCCTACGCCCCGGCGAGGAGCATCCCGCCCATCGCCAGCATGGTCGCCGCGACCAGTCCGTCCAGCACCCGCCAGGCCCTCGGCCGGGACAGGACGCCGCTCAGCAGTCGGGCGCCGAAGCCCAGGGCGGCGAACCAGCACAGGCTGGCCAGCGCCGCGCCCGCGCCGAAGGCCCAGCGCAGGTCGCCGCGGTCGGAGGCGAGCGAGCCCAGCAGGAGCACGGTGTCGAGGTACACATGCGGGTTCAGCCAGGTCATCGCCAGGCAGGTGAGGACCGCTCGCCGGACGGACCCGGTCTCCGGTCCGCCGCCGGTGAGCGCGGCCGCCGGATCCGGGCGCAGCACCCGTCGGGCCGCCAGGAAGCCGTAGCAGAGCAGGAACGCCCCGCCGACCAGGCCCACCGCGGTCAGCGCCGCGGGCCAGGCCGAGACCACCGTGCCCACCCCCGTCACGCCGAGCGCGATCAGCGCCGCGTCCGAGACGGCGCAGATGGCGACGACCGCGAGGACGGCGTGCCGGCGGGCGCCCTGGCGCAGGACGAACGCGTTCTGGGCCCCGATGGCCACGATGAGGGAGAGTCCGGTACCGAATCCGGCGAGTGCGGCGGCGATGGTGCTGCTGGTCATGGGTCCGACCGTATGGACCGCGTATAGATGAGTACAGCTAAAGACTCTAAAGTAACCTTAGCCGTACTTATGGACGAGCTTCCCCTGGACCAGGTCCGGACCCTGCTCGCGGTGGTCGACGAGGGCACCTTCGACGCCGCGGCCGCCGCCCTGCACGTGACCCCCTCCGCCGTCAGCCAGCGCGTCAAGGCCCTGGAACAGCGCACCGGGCGGGTCCTGCTGATGCGCACCAAGCCGGTGCGGCCCACCGAGTCCGGCGAGGTGGTGGTCCGGTTCGCCCGCCAGCTCGCCCGGCTGGAACGCGACGCCCGCGCCGAACTGGGCCTGGCGGCCGAGCAGGGCCCGGCCCGGGTCCCGATCGCGGTCAACGCCGACTCCCTCGCGACCTGGTTCCTGCCCGCGCTCACCCGGGTGCCGCAGGACCCGCCGATCTGCTTCGAGCTCCACCGGGAGGACGAGGCCCACACCACCGCCCTGCTGCGCGAGGGCCAGGTGATGGCCGCCGTCACCTCCTCGCCCGACCCGGTGGCCGGCTGCACCGTGCGGCGGCTCGGGCTGGCCCGCTACCTGGCCGTGGCCACACCGGAGTTCGCGGCCCGTCATCTCACCGGGGACCTGGCCGAGGATCTGGGCCGGGCCCCCACCGTGGCCTTCGACCGGCGCGACGAGCTCCAGGACGAGTTCGTCCGGTCCCTCACCCGGGGGTGGTCGGGCGCCGGGCGGATCCGCCACCTGGTGCCCGCCTCGGACGGGTTCCGGGACGCGGTGGCCGCCGGTCTCGGCTGGGGCCTGGTGCCCGAGCCGCAGGCCGAGCCGCTGCTGCGCTCCGGGCGGCTGGTGGAGCTGGCACCCGCCCGGCCGATGGACGTCCCCCTGTACTGGCAGCAGTGGAAGCTGGACTCGCCCGCCCTGTCCACGGTCGCCGAGGCCGTCGCGGCGGCCGCCGCCGAAGCCCTGCCGGCCGGGCCCACCCGCCGCCGGCCGTAGACCGCTTGGGGCTCGGCCCGCCCTCGCTATCCCTCGTGTCCTTGGTCCTGCCCGCTCCGCAGGGCGGCGCCGTGGGCGAGCAGGACGCTCAGCGCCACGTAGTCCGATCCGGGGCGGCGGACGGGCACGAACACCTCCAGCCGGTCCCCTTCGGTGCGGTAGCCCGCCTTCGTCGCGCGCCCCGACAGGGCCCGGCTGCCGACGTGCGAGGCCAGTCCCCGGACGTCGAGCCGGACACCGTCCGCCGGGCGCGCGGAGACGAGGGCGATCCGGGACCAGGCGATCGGCGCGGGGAACGGGGAGAGGGTCATCCCCTCGGCGGTGAAGGTCAGGGCGCCCCAGCGGAACGACCCGCCCGCGCCGAGCTCGTCCAGGAGGCGTTGCGCACGGGCCACGGCGACGGACTGCGTCGCGTCCGAGACGAAGCGCGCGCCGGTGGTGGGGTGCGCCTTCGTGATCATCCGCCAGAAGCCGCACTCCTCCTGGACCCTGATGTAGTCCAGGCCCCGGAGGCGGATCCGGCCGCCCGCGTAGGGGCGGATCACGGTCTTGAGCACGTCGTGCGAGTGCGCCGAGTTGAAGTGGACGGACACCCGGGTCGACTCGACGGAGGCGATCTCCTGCCACGCGTACCGCAGCGTGCGGCGCCCCGGCCGGCGCAGCTCGAAGCCGTCCTCGTACTCCCGGATCCGGATCCGGGCGTGCCGCACGCACAGGGCGAGGCACCCCAGGGCCGCCACGGGCAGGGCCCAGAACGCGAGGCGGAACGAGGAGTCCTCGTCGTAGTACTTGCCGACGAGGGAGCACAGCACGCCGAACAGGATGAGGAGCACGACCAGCGCGGTCGTCGGCCTGCGTACGTAGGCCCCCTGGTAGGTCCACACCCGCTGCCCCAGCAGCCGCCCGCTCCGCTCCGACCCCGCCGCCGTGCCTGCCGTCACCACACACCTCGCATAGCCGTCCGATACCGCGTCGTCGAGTCTCGGGCGGGTGCGTGCGGGGGACAACGGGAGAACTACTCAATTCCCGCACGCTTTCCGTGCCGGTACCGTCAGCGCGCGTCCGTAGGATGACCACCCATGGGAACGGGGGCAGCCGCGGGGACGTTCGCCGGCCTCGGCGGCTTCGACGCCGAACTGACGCCGCTGATCGGGCGGCGGGCGGACACGGTCCGGATCGCCCGGCTGCTGTCCGGCGCGCGTCTGGTGACGCTCAGCGGCACCGGAGGCGTGGGCAAGACCCGGCTGGCGCTGCGCGTGGCGGCGGACGCGGCGCGCTCCGCCTTCCCCGACGGCGTGTACGTCGCCGAACTCGCCGACCTCCGGGACCCGGAGCTGCTCGCGTCGAGCGTCCTCGGCACCCTCGACGTGGCGAATCCGGGGCACCCCGGCGCCGACGCGGCGGCCGTCCTCGCCGCCCGGCTGCGCGAGCGGCGCGCCCTGCTGGTCCTGGACAACTGCGAGCACCTGGTCGACGCGTGCGCCCGCCTCACCGACGCGCTGCTGCGGGCCGCGCCCGGACTGCGCGTCCTGGCGACGAGCCGGCAGCCGCTCGGCATCGCGGGCGAACAGGTCTTCCCCGTGGAGCCGTTGCCGGTGCCGGACGCGCGCGCGGGTCACGGCCTGCGCGACCTGAACGGCAATCCGGCCGTCGCGCTGTTCGTCGACCGGGCCGCCGCCGTGCTGCCCGGCTTCACCCTGACCAGGCCGGACGCCGCAGCCGTCGCCGAGCTCGTCCGCCGCCTGGACGGGCTGCCCTTCGCGATCGAACTGGCCGCCGCCCGCATCCGGAGCCTGACGCCGCAGGAGATCCTGGAGCGGCTCACGGACCGGTTCGCGCTGCTCACCGGCGGGAGCAGCGTCGCCGCCGACCGGCAGCGCACCCTGCGCGCGTTGATCGACTGGAGCCACGAACTGTGCACGGGGCGCGAGCGGTTGCTCTGGGCGCGGGCCTCGGTGTTCCGCGGCGGCTTCGACCTGGAGAGCCTCGAACGGGTCTGCGCGGACGTCGAACTGCCGCCCGCCGCCCTGCTCGACGCCCTCGACGGCCTGGTGGCCCGGTCGATCGTCAACTGCCGCCACGTGCAGGGACGTTCGCGCTACCACATGCTGGAGACGGTACGGGAGTACGGGCACCAGCGGCTGGCCGCGTCCGGCTCGCTCGACGCCCTGCGCGGCCGTCACCGGGACCGGTACGCCGAACTGACCGCACGAGCAGGGCGGGAGTGGTTCGGGCCCCGGCAGGTCGACTGGTTCACGTGCATTCGCCTGGACCACCCGAACCTGCGCGCCGCCCTGGGGTTCTGCCTGGAGCGGCCCGGGCAGGCGCGGGCCGGTCTGGCCCTGGCCGTGTCGCCCCGGCACTACTGGATGACCGCGGGCCTGCTGTCCGAGGGGCGCCACTGGCTGTCGCAGCTGCTCGCCGCCGACCACGCGCAGGACGGCGGTGACGGTGACAGTCGCGGTGACGGCGCGACGGGGCCGGAGACGGCCGTCCGTGTCCACGCCCGGGTCACCGACACGTACCTGCGCATCCTGCAGGGCGACCCGGACGCCGACGTACGGCAGGCGCTCGCCGCGTGCGAGGCGGCGGCCGAACAGGGCGGCCACCGGCGGGAGTCGGCGTGGGTGTGGCACCACCACGGGATCCTCGCCGTCTGGCGCGAGGACTACGCGAGCGCCGCCGAACTGTTCGCGCGGGCGCGCACCGAGTTCCGCGCGCTGGGCTGCCTCGACGCGGCCCTCGAGTGCCGGGTCAAGTTCGCCATCGCGCACGCCTGCGGGGGCGAGGCCGCCGTGGCCGAGGAGGCGTGCGGCGAGGTCGAGGCGGCCGCCCGCACGCACGGCGAGTCATGGCTGCACGGCATGGCCCTGCTCGCCCGTGCCCTGCTGGCCCTGCGCGCGGACACGCCCGCCGACGCGACCACGCACGCCAGGGCGGCCATCGCCCGGCTGCGCCCGTTCCAGGACTGGTGGGACGTGGCCATGTGCGTGGAGGTCATCGCCTGGAGCACCCGGGACGACCCGCGGCGCGCGGCCCGGCTCTTGGGCGTGCTGCACCTGCTGTGGGAGTCACTGGGCGGGCGGCTCGGCGCGGCGCCGTTCATGCGCACCCAGCACCTGCGCCTGGACGCCGCGGTACGGGAGGCGCTGGGCGCGGCCGCCTTCGACCGGGAGTTCCGCCGCGGAGCGCGCGCCACCGTGGACGAGGCGATGGCCCACGTCCTCGACGACCCGGTCGGGGTCCCGGGACTGACGAAGCGCGAGAGCCAGGTCGCGGAACTGGTCGCCGAGGGCCTCACCAACAAGGACATCGCGGCGCGCCTCACCATCGCGCAGCGGACCGCGGAGAACCACGTCGAACGCATCCTGGGCAAACTGGGGCTCGCCTCGCGCACGCAGCTGGCGGTGTGGACGTACGAGCAGCAAGGCGGTCCCGCCCGGGGCCCGCGGCGCCGGGGGCCCACGGAGCGGTCGCTGGCGGACTGAGTCGGAGAACTGGGTTGTTCGACCCAGCCGACAGACTTGGTCGTTCGACCCAGCCGATGGACCGGGTTGCTCGACCCAGCCGCCAGACTGGGTTGTCCGACCCAGCCGGCGGACTGACGTAGCAGACCGAGCCGACGGTCCGAGTCGGTGGACCGAGCCGACAGACCGAGTCGGTGGACCGAGTCGACCGCCCTCAGCCGCGCACGTGCAGCCCGAACCCCGTGCGGCCCGCGGGCTCCAGCCCCTCCTTCAGGTGCAGCGAGGGGATCTCGTAGTCGCCGAAGTTCTGCCGCCGGAACGCGATCGGCTCGGTCGACTCCAGGGTGAGCAGGCGCTGCTCCCAGGCCCGGGCGACGGCCGGGTAGTCCTCGTCGGTCATCCGGTCGCTGCCGTACAGCACGAACGGCGGCAGCACCTCGATGCCCGGGTAGTAGAGGACGCCGTGCTGGAACGGGAACAGCAGATCGTCGATGGGGCCGCTGATCCCGCGAGCGGCGTAGTGCGACTCCGGGCCGCCGACGGTCACCGACAGCAGCGCCCGCCGGCCCGCGAGGGTGCCCTCGCCGAAGCGCTCGCCGTACCTGGTGGCGCTGTGCTCGCCGACGCCGTACGCGAAGCGGTAGGTGAACACCCGGTCCACCCACCCCTTGAGGATCGCGGGCATCGTGTACCACCACAGCGGGAACTGGAAGACGATCGTGTCGGCCCACAGCAGCTTCTCCTGCTCGGCGCGGACGTCCGGGGAGAGCGTGCCGGCCTCGAAGGCCCGGCCCGAGTCCAGGGCGACCTTCAGCGGACTCGAGGCCTCGGGGCCGTAGTCCGCGGCGTCCACGACCGCCTTCCAGTTCATCGCGTACAGGTCGCTCACCCGTACCTCGTGCCCGGCGGTCTCCAGGGTGGACACCGCGAGGTCCTTCAGCGAGCTGTTGAGCGACTTCGGCTCCGGGTGGGCGTGGACGATCAGCGTCTTCACGGGGGACTCCTTCGGATCGGATGCTCCGATCCTGGACGCCGCGGCGCCCGGCGTTCAGGGGCGCCGCTTCCGTCGGACCGGACTTCCTGGTACCGGCAGGGCCACCCTCAGGGGCACCCGAGCCGGCCGTACGGGCGCCCGCCGCGGCCATACTGAGGGGCATGGACGATCTCGCGGGCTTCCTACGGACCAGGCGTTCCCGGGTCGATCCGGCCACCGTCGGCATCCCCACCGACAGCCGCCGCCGGGTCGCGGGGCTGCGCCGCGAGGAGGTGGCGCACCTGTCCGGCGTCAGCGTCGACTACTACGTACGCCTGGAGCAGGGCCGCGCGACCCAGCCCTCCGAGCAGGTCCTCGACGCGCTCGCCCGCGTCCTCGACCTCGACGAGACCGAACGCGGGCACCTCTACCGCCTCGCGCGGCAGCGCCGCCGCCGTGCGACGGCGCCGGGCAGCCGGGTCCGGCCGGAACTGCTGCGCGTCCTCGACCTGGTGGCCGGCGCACCCGCGCTGATCATGAACCACCGCCTGGACGTCCTCGCCGGGAACCGCCTCGCCGGACTCCTCCTCGGCCGCCCGATGCCGGGCCTGAACACCGCCCGGCACATCTTCCTGGAGGAGGCCGACCGCGGCCTCTACGCCGACTGGGAGAACTGCACCCTCGACGTGGTCGGGCACCTGCGGCTGGCCGCCGGCCAGTACCCCGACGACCCCCGACTGGCCTCGCTCATCGGCGAGTTGGCGATGGGCAGCGAGCGCTTCCGTCGCCTCTGGGCCCGCGCGGACGTCCGCGCCCGCACCCACGGGCGCAAGGCGTACCGGCACCCCCTGGTCGGACCGCTGGAACTGCACCAGGAGAACTTCGCGCTGCCGGACGAGCCGGGCATCGAGCTGCTGGTGCTGTCCGCGGCCCCCGGCAGCCCCGCCGAGGACGGACTGCGCCTGCTCGCGGGGCTGGGCACGGACACCGGCGAGCCCCGCGGCGCGGCGGCCGTCGGTGCTGCGGGCGCCGCGGGTGACGAAGACCTGCTTCGGCGGGCGGGGAAGGCGTAGCGGCGGGGTGCCCCGTCAGCGGGTGAACTTCGCGATGGCCGCCGGGGTGACGGGCGTGAAGAAGTTGACGAGGTTGCCGTCGGGGTCGCGGAGCAGCAGGGAGCGGTTGCCCCAGGGCATCGTGGTGGGTTCGGTGACGAAGTCCGTGACGAATCCGGTCAGGTCGCGGTGGACGCGGTCCACGTCGTCGACGAGGAACTCGGTGATGACGCTCTGGTTGGCGGCCGGGCGGGCGGAGCCCGGGGCGAACAGCGGGACGGTGCGGGTGCCCGCGATCGCGAGGGTGGCGCCCGCGGTCCGGAGCTCGGCGAAGTCCTCGGTGGCCCACTGTGCCCGCACCCGCGTGGCGCGTTCGTAGAACTCGACCAGGCGTGCGACGTCGCCGGTGATGATGCGGATCGAAACGAAGTCCATGGTGTCCTCCTGGGACGGGGTCGGAGCCGCCCGCGGTCGCGCGGCTGCACGGTCGTACGGCTGAGCGGCCGTGCGCTCCGCAGACTAGGAGGGATAGTGGACAGAACCTGTCCACTATCCGCCTAGGCTGTGGTCATGTCCCGACCCACCGGCCGTGTGCTGACCCTCCTGGAGCTGCTGCAGTCGGGCGGTACCCGGACGCTGGCCGAACTGGCCGACCGCCTCGGCGTCGACGGGCGCACCGTGCGGCGCTACGTGGACCACCTGATCGACCTCGACGTGCCCGTGGAGTCGGTGCGCGGCCGGTACGGCGGCTATCGGATCTCCCCGGGCTACCGCCTTCCCCCGCTCATGCTCGGCGAGGACGAGGCGCTGGCCGTGCTGCTCGGACTGCTCGCCGGACGCCGGACGGGACTGGCGACGGCCGAGCGCACGGCGGGCGAGACCGCGGCCGCCAAGATCCGCCGGGTGCTGCCCCGGCACGTGGCGGCCCGGCTCGACGCGCTCCTGGACGCCCTCTCCTTCACGGACGGCTCCGGCGGGGACGCCGCCCCGGACGCCGGGGTCCTGCTCACCCTTGCCGACGCGGTGCGCCACCGCCGGCCGGTCTCCCTCAGGTACACCGACCGCGACGGCCGGCCCAGCGAACGCACGCTGCACCCGTACGGGATCGTCGCCCACGCGAACCGCTGGTACGTCACGGGCGCGGACCCCGGGGTCGGCGAGGACCGGACCTTCCGGCTCGACCGCGTCGCGGACGCGAGGGCCCTGCCCGGCACGTTCGACGCGCCCGCCGGCCCCGACCCGGCCGACCGCCTGCTGTCGGGCTTCGCCACGGCCGACTACCGGCACGAGGTGACGCTGCGCGTCCACGGCACGGCCGAGCAGATCCGCGCCCACCTGCCCGCCGGCGTCGCGACACTGGAGGACCACGACCCGGCACCGACACCGGACGGGGACCCGACCGCCGAGCGCTGGCTGCGCGTCGAGCTACGGGCGGAGCGCCTCGACTGGCTGCCGCCGCTCCTCGCCGCGATCGACCGGCCGTTCGTCATCGAGCGCCCGGAGGAACTGCGCACCCTCGTCACCGCCCTCGCCGACCGCCTGGCCTCCCACGCCCGCCGGACCTGACGGCACCCGCCCGACTCCCCGCGGGCCGGCCGCCGTGGCCCGGGGAACCGGAGCGCTCGGCCGACGTGTGAAGCACCACACTTCCGGTCCAGAGCGTGCCGGAACTCGCGGCCCGGCCGACGGCCAAGGACACTGATCGTCGTGACTGATGTGCGTGAGACCCTGGATTACCAGACCTTCGGGCGGGCGGTGCGCGAACTCGCGCAGACGATCGCCGACGACGGCTACGAGCCCGACCTCGTCCTGAGCATCGCCCGCGGCGGGGTGTTCGTGGCGGGCGGTCTGGCGTACGCGCTGGACTGCAAGAACATCCACCTGGTGAACGTCGAGTTCTACACGGGCGTGGGCACCACCCTCGAGATGCCCGTCATGCTGGCGCCCGTTCCCGCCGCGATCGACTTCACCGACAAGAAGGTCCTGATCACCGACGACGTCGCCGACACGGGCAAGACCCTGCGGCTCGTGCACGACTTCTGCCTCGACCACGTCGCCGAGGTCCGGTCCGCCGTCATCTACGAGAAGTCGCACTCCCTGGTGAAGTGCGAGTACGTGTGGAAGCGGACCGACGACTGGATCGAGTTCCCGTGGTCGACGGAGGGACCGGTCGTCAAGCGCGAAGGCCAGGTCCTCGACGCCTGACCGGAGGCCTGACCGGAAGCGGTCCGCGCCCCAGGCCGGGACGCCGCAGGCCGGGACGCCCCCAGGGCGGGCTCCCGCGGAGCAGAAAAAATCGGAAGGGTTGGGACCTGTCACCCCTTCGGGGGGTGGAGCTGGCGCGCGCGGGCAGCGGTGCGGCAGCATCGGGGCGGGAGCCCGGTCCTGGCAGGACCGGGGGTGGTTGAGGAGCGGGTGCCCGTCGTGGTGACGCGGGCACCCGCTTGGCGGTGTCCTCGCTGATACCGGTGCTCGCAGCCGGCACCGGTGCTCGCACAGCCCGCCCGATGCGTGACGACCGACGACCTACACCTCGTCGTCCCGGTCGCCGTCCTGCGGCGTCTCGCCGAACCGCTCCTGCGCCTCCGCCGGCCCACAGCCGAAGGCGCGGCCGATGTACTCCCAGGTCATCAGGTTGCGGTGGGCCCTGCGGCCGGCCAGCAGCGCGGTCGAAGCGGCGGCGCGCTCGAACCGGCCGGCCGCACGGGCGGCGGCGTACGGCCTGCTCTCCGTCAGGTCGCAGATCCGGTCGACCAGCGCCGCGATCAGGTCCTCGACCTCGCGCGGCACCACACCCTCGGCCAGGTCGACGTGCGACTCCCAGTCCGCGAACGGCCCGGTGTCCTTGCCCACCGCCTCGGTCGCCGAGTCGTCGCCGAAGTCCAACCGGTGCACCTGCTCGCCCCGCCAGCCGCAGCTGCAACCACCGCGCACCGCGGTGGCCCGAGGGCCGTCCGCACCGTTGTAGAGCCACCAGGTGGTGCGCCCGTCCGGCAGCGGCTCCGGCTCGCTGCCGTCCGCCAACACCGCCGCCGGGAAACCCCGGTGGCGTTTGCTCTCGTCAACCCATGGCATGCCGTGTCCCTCGCGTCCCTGGAGTACAGCACCAGGGTTCTCAGCCCGTGGCGCAGTGTCAAGGCTTCGCGACAATCGGTGCGATCCGCGGATCACGGGGGCCGCGGCCGGGAGCACGCGGCGCCTGCGCGCGCATCGGGGCTCTCGCGGATCGGGTCAGCTGCTCGGATGGGAGGCCGCCCAGCCGTGTTCGAGCAGGGCGAAGGCTTCGTCGGCGGCCCGGCGCGGTTCGGGGTGCTGCAGGATCATGCTGCGGGCCGCCAGGGCGAACCGGGCCAGGGCGACGCAGCTGACGTCGTCGTCGGGCGCGTCCACGGCCTGCGCGATGGCCCGCGCCAGGGCCGTTTCGTGGCGGGTCCACATCCGTTGGGAGTAGTCGCGCAGCGCGGGGGTGTCCTGCACCAGGCGGGTGAAGTCGGCGAACCGCGGGTCGGCGGCGTGAATGGCGAACCGGGTCTGGTTCAGCAGCAGGTGCTCGCGCAGCGCCTGTGGGACCGACCGGCCCGGGGGCCGCTCGCGCACGGCCGCGACGAGGGCCGCCTCCAGGTCGTCGTCCTGGTCGAAGACCAGCGCCTCCTTGCTGGTGAAGTGCTTGAACAGGGTGGTCACCGAGACGTCCGCGGCGTCGGCGACGTCCTTGACACCGACCTGGTCGTAGCCGTGTTCGAGGAAGAGTTCGAGTGCGGCGTCGGCCAGGGACTGGCGGGTCTGGGCCTTCTTGCGCTCGCGGCGCCCAATCGCTTCGGTCACCCGACCACCATAGCCCGAAGTGCATCCACTCTGAAAGTGTAGTCATTGCACTTATTTAGCGAGTGTGCTTTCTTGGTGGTGTCGGGCCGACCGGCGACCCGCCCACCACCGGAAGGACGCACCCATGCCCACTGCCCGTGCCCCCCGCATCGCGATCGTCGGCGCCGGCCCCGGCGGCCTGACCTGTGCCCGGATCCTGCAGCAACACGGCCGCGCCGTCACGGTGTTCGAACGTGAAGCCGACGCCGACGCGCGCCCGCAGGGCGGCTCCCTCGACCTTCACGCCGACACCGGCCAGGCCGCCCTGCGGTCGGCAGGCCTGCTCGACCGGTTCCATGCCCTCGCCCGCCCCGAGGGCGACGAGTGGCGGGTGCTCGACCATGCCACCGGCGCCCTCCTCGCGCAGCGGGGGCCGACCGCGGGCGGGGGCCGGCCGGAGATCGACCGCGGCCAACTGCGCGGCCTGCTGCTGGACTCGCTCGCCCCGGACACGGTGCGGTGGGACCGTGCCGCCGCCGGGGTCACCCCGCTGGCGGGCGGCACGTGCCGGCTGCTCCTGGGCGACGGTACGTCCGAGGAGTTCGACCTGGTGGTCGGTGCCGACGGCGCCTGGTCACGGGTCCGCCCGGCGCTGTCACCCGCCGTACCCCACTACACCGGTGTCACCTTCGTCGAGACCGGCTTCGACCAGTGCGACACCCGCCACCCCGAACTCGCCCGACTGGTCGGCAGCGGATCGCTGCTGGCGAAGGGCGTCGGCCGGACCCTGGCCGCCCAGCGCAACAGCAACGGTCACATCCGCGGCTACCTCGCGCTGCGCGAGCCGCAGGACTGGCACACGGCCGCCGGACTCGACCTCGGCGACCAACGGGCCGTGCGGGAGCACCTGTTGGAGCTGTTCGACGGCTGGGACGACAGCCTGCTGCGGATCCTGCGCGACAGCGACCACGGCTTCGTCAGCCGGCCCCTGCACGTGCTGCCCGCCCCGCACGCCTGGACGCACGTGCCCGGAGTGACGTTGCTCGGCGATGCCGCACACCTGATGCCCCCGGTCGGGCTGGGCGCCAACCTCGCCATGCTCGACGGTGCCGACCTCGCCCACGCCCTCGTCACCGAATCCAGCGTCGGCGCCGCCGTCCGCGCCTACGAGCGCGTCATGCTGCCCCGCTCGATCAAGGCGGCGACGGGAAGTGCCCAGGGCCTCGACCACCTCGTTCCCGCGACGGCCCGCTGAGTCGACTCCACCACCGCTCGACGACGCCGAAGGCGCCGAAGTCGTCCAGGGGGCGGGACTACTACCTATCGACTCCGACGGCCCCCTCGACGCGTTCCGGTACCGCGTCCGCCCCGCGGAAGGCACGGGCGGAATGGTACGCCGGTCGTATACCGAAGGCCCGCCGTGGTGCGTCTGACGTACCGCCAGTTCGTGTCGCAGGGCGATGCCTTCGGAGCAGGTGCGTTGAGAGGCTCGACCGGCACGGCCCGGACGTCCTCCGGGTCGGACGCGTCCGTCACCCCCCGGGAGAAAGCAGCATGACCATCACCGGCACCACCGTCCGGCGCGCCTCGGCCGCGGGGCTCGTCCTCGCCACGGGCCTCACCACCTGCCTGGCCGTCGCACCCGCCGCCCTCGCCGCGACGCCGGCCGCCGCCGTCGACGCGGCCCCTGCCGCCGGACTCGGCCGCTACTACCAGCAGCGCCTGGACTGGCACGGCTGCGCTCGGGGCGGGGAGGACCAGACGGGCCGCGCCCTCGACGCCGCGGGCGCGCGCTGCGCGGACGTGACCGTACCCCTCGACTACGGCGACCCCGGCGGCAGGACCATCACCGTCGCCGTGTCCCGCCTGAAGGCCACCGACACCCGCCGCCGGATCGGCTCCCTCCTGGTCAACCCCGGAGGCCCGGGCGGCCCAGGCCTCGGCATCGGGCTCACCGTGCGCCCCGTGATGAAGGAAACCGGCGCCCGCTACGACGTGATCGGCATGGACCCGCGCTTCACCGGCCGCAGCACCCCCCTGGACTGCGGCCTGTCCTCCGGGCCCGGCCTGCTGTCGGCCGGCCCCGACCGGGCCGGCTTCGACCGCCAGACCGCCCGGGCCAGAGACGTCGCGGACCGCTGCCGGGCCACCAACGCCGACGTCCTGCCGCACGTCACGACACGCAACACCGCCCGGGACATCGACGTCGTGCGCGGCGCGCTCGGCGAACGGAGGATCTCCTACCTGGGCTACTCATACGGCACCTACCTGGGCACGGCCTACACCCAGATGTTCCCCACCCGCTACGACCGGGTGGTCCTCGACAGCGCCCTGGACCCCGACCGCTACAGCCCCCGCCTCATGAAGGGAACCGAGGCCGAGAACGAGAAGGCGTACGACGACTGGTCCGACTGGACCGCCGCCCGCGACAGCACCTACGGCCTCGGCCGCACCCGGGAGGAGGTACGCGCCACCCTCGACGGCGTCATCGCCGCCTCCTCCCGCGAACCGCTCACCGTGGGCACCGCCCCCGACACCTTCCGCCTCGACGACAGCCAGGTCCCCGCCCTGCTCTTCACGGGGATGGCCGACGACACCGACCCGGCGCGCGCCTCCCTGGCCGAGCAGATGTCCCTGCTCACCCGGGCCGCCCAGGGCCACCCCTCCACCCTGCCGCCCGCCTTCACCGACCTCCTGCGCTCCGTGTTCACCCCCGCCGGCTCCAGCACCGGCAGCGCCCAGACCGCCATCCTGTGCGGAGACGCACCCGCCCCGCGCGACCCCGAGACGTACTGGAGCGACATCGAACGCGCCCGCGCCGCCCACCCGCTGTTCGCCCCGCTGACCGAGAACATCACCCCCTGCGCCTTCTGGGACCGCCCCCGCGAAGCCCCCGTCCAGGTCCGCCACGACACCCCGGCCCTGATCGTCGCCTCCACCGGCGACCCCCGCGTCCCCTACACCCGCAGCACCGCCCTGCACGACCGCCTCCCCAGCTCCCGCCTGCTCACCCTCGCGGGCGCCAACCAGCACGCCAACTACGGCGTCCACGGCAGCTCCTGCGTCGACACCACCGTCAACACCTACCTCGCCACCGGACACCTCCCCGCCCGCGACCGCACCTGCACCGCGTAGCTCCGCTACTCAGGGGCCCTTGAGTACGTCCGCTCATGCGTTCCGACCAGCTGTTTCCCTACCGTGACCCGCATGGACACGAACGCGGCTCCCGCCTCCCCCCGGCCCTCCGACACCCCGCGCTGGGCCACCGTCCTCGGGGTCGCGCTGGCGGTCCTCACCGCCCTGGTCGTCCTGGGAGCCATGGCGCTGGCCACGTTCGAGGACTCCCTGACCCAGCACGGGTACGTCAAAGGCCCCGGAAGCGTCGTCGAGCCCCTGGGCGCCGGCGGGACCGCCCGCTACGACGACGGCCTGAGGATCACCCTGGGCCCTCCCCGCCGGGAACCCGACGGCAGCTACAGCTTCACGGTCACCTACGACAACGGCACGGGTGAGGAGTTGCGCCCGGGTGGGACGTCCCCCGACACCGGCGTCGGCACGACCGGTGGCTCCGCCGCCGTCGTGGTCCGGGCGGGGAAGGCCATCGACTCCGGCCCGCTGTCCACCCCTTCCGCCTTCGGCTCCGCTCCCGTCCCTGCTGCGAGCATGACCTTCCTGGACCAGGCCGCGACCGTCACCGCCCTCACACCGCCCCTCGGCACGGAGCAGAAGCGCACCGTGCCGGTGCGGGTGAAGCCCGACAAGGCGGGAGGCCCGGTCACGGTGGAGGTCGCCCCGAAGTCGCCCGGGTTCCGCGACACCGCGTACTGGCAGTTCGACCTCGGCTGACTCCACGTACAGGTGCCGCCTCTGCCGCTCCGTGGTGAGTGGCCGGCGGTCAGGGCCGGTGCGAGGAGCCGGACGCGTGCGAGAGCGCGTCAGGCCCCTGCCGCGGCCCGGCGGCAGCTGCGCGCAGCCGGTCCAGGGCCGCCTGGCTCTCCGCGTCCGCCGCACGGTAGATCACCAGCAGCTGGTCCGGGTCCTGGAGCGGCCTGAGGGTCTCGAACTGCACGGTGAGGACGCCGGCCTCGGGGTGTCGCAGCGCCTTGTGGCCGCGGCCGTTGACCCGGACGTCCCGCTCCGCCCACAGGCGCGCGAACTCCTCGTCACCGGCGGCGAATTCGGCGATGAGGCCGCTCAGGGCCCGGTCTTCCGGGTGGGCGGCCCACGCGGCGCGCAGGTGGGCGATCCCCTCCCGCACCACGCGTTCGCGGTCGAGGTAGAACTCCCGCACCCGCGGGTGCATGAGGCACAGCCACATCGCGTTGCGCTGCGGGGGCGGCAGGGCGTCGAAGTCCACCATCAGTCCCGCCATTTCGGCGTTCCAGGCCAGGATGTCGTAGCGGTGGTTCAGGAGCATGGCGGGCAGCGGTGCGAGGTCGGCGACCAGCCGGGCGAGCGGCGCCGCGGCGGCGGTGGCGGGCCGGTCGGCGCCGGGGGGCCGCCGCAGGGCCAGGTCGAAGAGGTAGGCGCGCTCGTCGGGGGCCAGGCGCAGCGCCCCGGCCAGGGCCTGGAGCACGTCGGGGGAGGGACGCAGCCCGCGGGCCTGTTCCAGCCGGACGACGTAGTCGACGCTGACCCCGGCCAGTTCGGCGACCTCCTCACGGCGCAGCCCCGGGGTGCGGCGGTTCCGGAGGCGCGCCGGCAGGCCGACGTCCCGGGGATCCAGGCGTTCGCGCCGGCTGCGCAGGAACGCGGCCAGCTCCTGGGTCTGGGTCCTGTCCGGCGCGGAGGTCGTCATGACCGGCGCAACAGCCAGGGTAGGACAGATGTTCCCAGGAAGTCCCCTCCCTTATCCGTGCCCCGTCGCCGCCGCAGACTCGCTGTCGACGACGGGGCACGAACACGGGAGGTCACCATGGCACTCACCCTCGACAGCTACCGGCTGCTGGGCCGTTCCGGACTGCGGGTCTCACCGCTCGCGCTGGGCACGGCCACGTTCGGCACCGAGTTCGGCTGGGGCGCGGAGAAGGCAGAGGCGCGCAGGCTGTTCGACGCCTACGTCGAGCGCGGCGGCAACTTCATCGACACCGCCAGCACGTACACCGACGGCAGTTCCGAACGCCAGCTGGGCGAGTTCACCCGGGGCGGCCGCGAAGGCCTGGTGCTGGCGACGAAGTACACCACGCTGCGCCGGCCGGGCGACCCGAACTCCGCGGGGAGCCACCGCAAGAGCATGTTCGCCTCGGTGGAGTCCAGCCTCCGGCGGCTGGGCACGGACTACCTCGACCTGCTGTACCTGCACGTGTGGGACTTCACGACGCCGGTCGAGGAGATCCTGCGCGCCATGGACGACCTGGTCCGGCAGGGCAAGGTCCTGTACGTGGCGGTCTCCAACGTCCCGGCCTGGGAGGTCTCGCGCATGCAGGCGGTCGCCGACCTGCGCGGCTGGTCCCCGCTGGTCGCCCTGCAGATCGAGTACAACCTCCTCAACCGGGCGGCGGAACGCGATCTCGTCCCGATGGCACGGGAGATGGGCCTGGGCGTGCTGCCGTACTCCCCGCTGGCGGGCGGCCTGCTCACCGGCACGTACGGCCGCGCCGACCTGACCGCGGCGGCCGCCGGCCCCGGGGAGGGCACTCGGAGGAGCTTCAACGCCGGGCTGGGCATGGTCACCGAACGCGCCCTCGCCGTCGCCGAGGTCGTGAAGGAGGTCGCCGCCGAACTGGGCCGCACACCCGCGCAGGTCGCGCTCGCCTGGACGCTGCACCGGCCGGGCGTGACGGCGCCCGTCGTCGGCGCCCGCACGCTCACGCAGCTGGAGGACAACCTGGGCGCCCTGGAGGTCGAACTCAGCGCCGCCCAGTCGGACCGCCTCGACGAGGCCGGCCGCATCGAACTCGGCTACCCGCACGACCTGCTGGCCGGCCCCCACATCCGCCAGGTCACCCGGGGCGACCTGAAGATCGCCCCCCGCCCCTGAGACCCGACGGCGCCCCGAGACGCCACCCACCTGACTCCCCGAGCAGACCGCACAGGCCATCCTGGGAGCGGTGCCGCACCGGACGATCAACACCTAAACCCCGTAGGGAAGTTAGAGAGGACATGGGCACCACCGAAACCAGTCTCACCCCGCTCCCGATCGTGGACGTCCACGTCGTCCTGCACCACCAGGACCCGGCGACTCTGCGCTCGATTGTTCACCTCACTGAGACCCGTAGAGCTCCCACTGCCTCATGACCTCTGCGTAGAGGTAGGAACACGCCTCTTCCTCCGATTCGAAACTCGCTTCCTCCCAGTGCTCGCCACGCTCATAGACGTCGATCGTCCATCGACCGTCGCGGCCCTCGGTGAGGATCGGGGCCGCCTCGTGTAGATGGTTGGACGTCGAGAGACCCCGCGTGCTGATCCCGTAAAAGCGGTCGCTCACACCTGCCTCGGTGAGGCGCGTCAGAAGTTGGTGACGATCCATCAGCAGGATTTTCCATTCTCGAAGACAAGGTATTCCGCGGCGCAGAGTACCTTGACGGGCTTTTCAAGGGAGAACTGAGTGACGCCTCCGGGTTGTTCGAACCACGGTGCGGCCTTGGTTGCCGTAGGAATCCACTGCATGCGAATTCCAGCACTTCCCGACGAACTGCTCCCTCGCCAGGTTGTCGTATCGCTCCCACCCCTCGGCAAGGCGCCCGGCGTCGGCGTGGGTGGCGCCGCGCGCGCTCCCCGGCTGCTCCTGTGCGCCGTACCACCAGAAGCGTTGGCTCGCCCGGGATGGTCGGCCAGCTGTGCCTGCCGCGAGGAGGAGTGATGGGATCGCCATTCACTTCGGGTGCTCGTTCACCTACGCTCTGCTCTGAAATTCTCGGAGCGTCGCACAGAAGGGGGAATCACCCGTGGGTGACGAGAACAAGGGCGGCCCGAACGACGGTAGGGGCGGCTCCCACGCCAAGCCCGGTGGCCCGCAGATCGGCCCCAAGCCGAATCCCGACGGACAGGGCCCGACTCCCGAGCCGAAGCACAAGTGACGGCGATCGCCGACCTCCAGGGTCGGCTCGTCGACCGGTTGGAGGCCTCGGGCGCGCTGACCCCGGGCTGGCGTCAGGCCTTCCTCGACGTCGGGCGCCACCTGTTCCTCCCGGACGTCGTCTGGGCGAGCACCAGCGACGGCTACGAGCGCTGCGACCGGACGGAGAACCCCGGGAGGTGGCTGGAGCTCGCGTACTCCGACGTGGCGATCGTGACGCAGTGGGAGGACGACGCGGACGGCGGGCAGCGGGAGCCGACGTCGTCGGTCTCCATGCCGACGATGGTGGCCTCCATGCTGCGCGACCTGGACGTCCACGAGGGCCACACGGTCTGGGAGGGCGGGACCGGCCCGGGCTGGAACGCCGCACTGCTGGCCCGGCGCCAAGGCGCGGATGCCGTGGTGACCGTGGAACTGGACCGGGAGGTCGCCGCCCAGGCCGAGGCGAATCTCCGGGCCCTCGACGACGCCCCGACCGCGGTAGTGGGCGACGCCGCCGACGGGTACCCGCCACGGGCCCCGTACGACCGGGGGATCCTCACCTGCTCGGTACGGGAGGTCCCCGCGGCCGTGATCGGGCAGATCCGGCCGCAGGGCGTGCTGGTACTGCCCTTCGCGCCGCTCTTCGGCGGCGGGGCCGTCGCCCGCCTCACCGCCGCCGGCCGCACCGCCGAGGGGCCGTTCACCGGGTCCTCGGCGTTCATGCGCATGCGTCAACAGCGCTATCAGGGCCCGCCCGTCGACGACTACCTGCCCGGCGACTGGCCCGGCGACGCCGCGCAGGAGTACACGACCCTCAGCCCGCTCGATGTCGTGGACGACTGGCTGGCGTCCTTCGTCGTGGGCCTGGCCGTGCCCGATGCGTACTACCGGCGCAGCGACGGTGACGGGATGACCACCCTGTGGCTGTTCGACACCGGCGTCACGTCCTGGGCCACGGTCGACTTCGTGGACGGCGCGGAACGGTACGAGGTCCGGCAGTCGGGTCCTCGCCGGATGTGGTCGGAGATCGAGGACGTCGTCCGCTGGTGGGAGAAGCAGGGCCGCCCGGGCTTCGACCGGTTCGGGCTGACCGTGGACACGGACGGCGGGCACCGGGCGTGGCTGGACGAGCCGGCCAACCCGCTGCCGTCCGTACGGGGGTAAGGCTGGGCCCGGCCGGACAGCGGCTTCCCCCGCGGTCCGGCCGGCACGTCTCCCGGTACCGGATCGGCCGGGAGACGAGACCTCCCGTGCTCCTCGGCGGCGCGCCGGACGATCCGGCGGGCCGCCGTCCCCCGCGTCCTGCGGCGCCCGAACGTCCCGCTGTACGGCGGTCGTTGACCAGCAGGTCGGCGTCTCATCGCGCGTCAGGACGGGCGCTCCGCCGTCCGATGGCGCTGACGTCCAGCACCAGCACCTGCTCGCCCGCCGGCCGGCCGCCCCCGGGCGGCCCGCCCGGGGCGGAACGTAAGGCCACCCCCCC